>JAOPWO010000327.1 GCA_025965635.1 Modestobacter sp.
TCACTGGCCCGGCGCACGGCGGTCCTGTTCGCCTTCCGCGAGCTGCTCAACGCCAGGAAGCCCGAGCTCGCCGCGATCATCACCGCCGAGCACGGCAAGGTCCTCGACGACGCCCTCGGCGAGGTCTCCCGCGGGCAGGAGGTGGTCGAGTACGCCTGCGGGGTGCCCTCCCTGGTCCGTGGCGGGTTCACCGAGAACGCCTCGACCAACGTCGACGTCCACTCGGTCCGCCAGGCACTGGGGCCGGTGGCCGTCATCAGCCCGTTCAACTTCCCGGCCATGGTGCCGATGTGGTTCTTCCCGATCGCCATCGCCACCGGGAACACCGTCGTCCTCAAGCCCAGCGAGAAGGACCCGTCCGCCGCGCTGTGGATGGCCGAGCTGTGGAAGCAGGCCGGGCTGCCCGACGGCGTCTTCAACGTCGCCCAGGGCGACAAGGTCGCCGTCGACCGGCTGCTCGAGCACCCCGACATCCGGGGCATCTCCTTCGTCGGGTCCACCCCGATCGCCCGGTACGTGTACGAGACCGGCACCCGCGCGGGCAAGCGGGTGCAGGCGCTCGGCGGCGCCAAGAACCACATGATCGTGCTGCCGGACGCCGACCTGGACCTGGCCGCCGACGCCGCGGTCAACTCCGGCTTCGGCTCGGCCGGCGAGCGGTGCATGGCGATCAGCGCGGTCGTCGCCGTCGGCGGGGTCGGCGACGACCTGGTCGCCCGGATCGCCGAGCGCACCGCCACGCTGCGCACCGGCGACGGCCGCCGGGGCGCCGACATGGGTCCGCTGGTCACCCGCGAGCACCGCGACAAGGTCTCCGGCTACGTCGGCGCCGGCGAGGACCAGGGCGTGAAGCTGGTCGTCGACGGCCGCGACGTGCAGCCGGACGGCGACGAGGGCGGGTTCTGGCTCGGCCCGACGCTGCTCGACCACGTCCAGCCGCAGATGAGCGTCTACACCGACGAGATCTTCGGCCCGGTGCTGTCGGTGCTCCGGGTGGACACCTACGACGACGCCCTCGCGTTGGTCAACAGCAACCCGTACGGCAACGGCACGGCGATCTTCACCAACGATGGCGGCGCGGCCCGCCGGTTCCAGCAGGAGGTCGAGGTCGGGATGATCGGCATCAACGTACCGATCCCGGTGCCGATGGCGTACTACTCGTTCGGCGGGTGGAAGAACTCGCTGTTCGGCGACTCGCACGCGCACGGCGCCGAGGGCGTGCACTTCTTCACCCGGGGCAAGGTCATCACCAGCCGCTGGCTCGACCCGAGCCACGGCGGGCTGAACCTCGGCTTCCCGCAGAACGCTTGAGGAGGGACCCCGCGGCCCCGCTGCGCATCGGCCTGGTCGGTTTCGGCAAGGGTGGACGGTACTTCCACGCCCCGCTGATCGACCAGGCCGAGGGCTGCGAGCTGGGCGGCGTCGTCGTCCGGTCGGCGGCACGGCGGGCCGAGCTGGCCGCCGGCCGTCCCGGCCTGCCCGTCCACGGCAGCCTCGCGGAGCTGGCCGCGGCCGGGGTCGACGCCGTGGTGGTCACCACGCCGCTCGACTCGCACGTCGCCCTGGTCCGCGAGGCGGTCGGCCTCGGCCTGCCGGTGGTGTGCGACAAGCCCTTCGCGCCCGACGCGGACACCGCCCGGGAGACCGTCCGGTTCGCTGAGCACGCGGGGGTGCCGCTGACGGTCTACCAGAACCGCCGGTGGGACGCCGACTTCCGCACCGTGCTGGACGTGGTGCAGGGCGGCGAGCTCGGCGAGGTCGTCGCCGTCGAGTCCCGGATGGAGCAGTCCCCGCCGGACGGCGGCGTCCCGACCAGCGGCGGCGGGGTGCGGCTGGACCTGGGCAGTCACGCCGTCGACCAGCTCCGCTGCCTGCTCGGCCCGGTCGAGTCGGTCTACGCGGAGTGCCGGGTGCTCCCCGGGCGCGGCCTCGACGACCGCTTCTTCGCCGCCCTGCGGCACCGCAGCGGCGTCTGGTCGCACCTGACGTGCACGCTGACCCACCAGGGCGAGCCGGGCGCGCGCTTCCGGGTCGTGGGCACCGCGGCCACCCTCGTGGTCGAGGACGACGACGGCCAGACCGACCGCCTGCTGGCCGGCCGCACCCCGGCCGACGAGGGCGCCGCCTGGGGCACGGTGCCGGAGAGCCGGTGGGGCCGGGTGCACCGGGGCGGCGCCGCGACCCCGGTGCCCTCGGCGACCGGGTCGTGGAGCTCCTTCTACACCGGCCTGGCGGGTGCGCTCCGCGACCGGACCCCGCTGCCGGTGGACCCGGCGGACGCGGTCGCCACGCTCGAGGTGCTCGACGCCGCCCGGCTCAGCGCGCGGACGGGGCAGGTCGTGCGGCTTCCGGAGGGCGCGGGGTGAAGGCGCTGCGGAAGCTGGCCAGGGCCTCGTCCGGGTCGCCCGACGCCCAGGCCTCCATCCCCACCACGCCGTCGTAACCCAGCCGGGTCAGCGCCGCCGCCACCGCCGGGTAGGCGATCTCCCCGGTGCCCGGCTCGCACCGACCGGGGACGTCGGCCACCTGGATCTCCCCGATCCACGGCAGCGCCTCCTCGACCAGGCCGATCAGGTTCCCCTCGCCGATCTGGGCGTGGTACAGGTCGAGGTTCATCCGCAGGTGCGGGCTGTCGACCGCGGCCACCAGCGCCATCGTGTCGGTCGCCCGGGCGAACGGGGTGCCGGGATGGTCGACGGCGGTGTTGAGGTTCTCCAGCGTGAACACCCGGCCCGCCCGCTCCCCCAGTGCGGCCAGCCGGGTGAGGGTGCGGGCGGCGGTGAGCCACATCGCCGGCGTGACCGCCCCGCTCGGCACGACCGGGAGGCCGCGCTGGTCCAGACCGGTCCCGTGCACGTTCAGCCGCGGGCAGTCCAGCCGCTCGGCGGCCTGCAGCGACAGCTCGGCGGTGCGCAGCAGCTCCTCCGCACCGGCCTGGTCGGCGAGCGTCCCGGTGACGTACCCGGTCATCGAGGAGAAGGTCGCCCCGGTGCCGGCGAGCGCGTCGAGGTCCTTCGCCGTCCAGTCCCAGATCTCCACCTCGAGACCGAGGCCGGCGATCCGCCGCACCCGCTCCTCCACCGGCAGGTCGAGGAAGACCATCTCCGCGCACGCGGCCAGCCGGTACCCACCGCTCATGCCGGGACCTCGTCCAGCCGCACCGGGCGACCGATGCGCACCGACCCGGCGGCCGCGAGGGCGATCGCCAGCGCGGCCCGGGCGTCCGCACCGGTCACCAGGGCCGGCGTCCCGCTGCGGACAGCGCCGACGAAGGCCGCCAGCTCGGCGGTGTAGGCGTCCGGGAAGAGCTCCTGGTCGCCGCGCACCGTCTCGACGGCGCGGCCCTCCGGCCCCGACCAGACCATCCCGGTGCGGCGCCCGTCGCCCATGGTGACCATGCCTCCGGAGCCCAGCACCTCGCCTCGGACGTCGTAGCCGTAGCTGGCCTCGAAGCAGGCCTCGGCGACCGCCCGGGCGCCGTTGTCGAACCGCACCACGACGACGGCGGTGTCCAGCAGGCCGCGGTCCCGCCAGCCGGGCTCGACGAGCGCGTCCGCGGTCGCGAACACCTCGACCGCCTCCGCGCCCGGATTGAGGAAGCGGAGCGTGTCGAAGTCGTGGATCAGCGTCTCGCGGAAGATCGTGTCCGGCGCGACGCGGGACGGGTCGAACCCGCCGGGGTCGCGGGTCACCGACCGCAGCAAACGGGGCGTGCCCAACCGACCGGCGTCCAGCAGCGCCCGGGCCGCCGTCCAGTCGGCGGCGAACCGCCGGTTGAAGCCGACCTGCAGGACGACGCCGGCCGCCCGGGCCGCCTCGATGGCCCGGTCGGCCTCGAGGAGGGTCATCGCCATCGGCTTCTCGCAGAACACGCCCTTCCCCGCGCCGGCCGCGGCGACGACCAGGTCGGCGTGGAAGCGCGCCGGAGCCGCGATCACCACGGCGTCGACGTCCGGGTCTGCCCACACCTGCACCGGGTCGGTGTAGGCGCGGTCGGCACCGAGCGCGCCGGCCAGCCGCTCCGCGGCACCGGGCGCCGGGTCGGCCACGGCGACCAGCCGGGCGCCCGGGACCCGGCGGCTCAGCGTCTCCCCGTGGTAGGCACCCATCCGGCCCGAGCCGATCAGCGCCACCCGCACGGTCCCCGCCGCGTCGGTCGTCACGAGGGCGCCGGGAACGACAGCGGGAGCTGCGACCAGACGTACATGTTCGGCGTGGTGGCGTAGCGCACCGGCGGGCCGGCCAGCGTGTAGTCGCCGAGCAGCGGCAGTGCCTCCTCCAGCGCCACCTTGGCCTCCAGGCGGGCGAGCGGCGCCCCGAGGCAGCCGTGGCGGCCCTCCCCGAAGCCCAGGTGCCGCGGCTTCCCCCGGGTGATGTCGAAGGCGTCCGGGTCGGCGAACTGCCGCTCGTCGCGGTTCGCCGCGCCGTAGACCAGCACCACCCGGCCGCCGGCGGGGATGGTCACCCCGTGCAGGGTCACCTCGCGGGAGGTGGTGCGGCCGACCAGCTGGAGCGGGCTGGAGTGCCGGATGGTCTCCTCCACCGCCGCCGGGCCGAGCGAGGGGTCCGCGCGCAGCAGCGCCCGCTGGTCGGGGCTCTCGGCGAGGTTCTTGAACAGCGACCCGACCAGCCCGGCGGTGCTCTCCACCCCGCCCAGGAAGAGCACCATCATCAGGCCGAGGACCTCCGAGGCCGGCTGGAGGTGCTCGTCGGCGAACGGCACGCCGTCGATCTCGGCCCGGACGAGCTGGCTGACGACGTCCTCGCGCGGAGACCGCCGCCGGTCCTCGAGCAGGTCGATGAAGAACTGCTGGATCCCCGCGGTGGCCGCCTTCGCCACCGGCGTCAGCCGGGCGTCACCGGGGCGGCGGTCCTTGAGCTCGTGCACCCAGCGGTCGAGCTGGGCGCGGCCCTCTTCCTGCGCGCTGGGCAGGCCCAGCACGGTGAAGAACACCTCGTTGGGCAGCGGCCAGGCCAGCTCCTGCGCCAGGTCCACCTCGCCGCGGTCCCGCCAGGCCGCGAGCAGCCGCCGGACGACGCCGCGGATCTCGTCCTCCTTCCTGGCGAGCGTGCGCGGCAGGAAGTGCGGCTGCACGATGCGGCGCACCTGGTCGTGCCGCGGGTTGTCGACGTCGGGCAGGAACCCCGGACCGCTCTGGTCCTTGGCCGTGTCGTCGATGTCGATGCCCTCGTAGCTGAGGAAGGTCTCGGGGTCGCGCGCCGCGGCCCGCACGTCCTCGAACCGGGACAGCGCCCACCAGTTCCACTTCTCGCTGCGGAAGACCGGCGCCTCGTCCCGCATCCAGCGGTACACCGGGAAGGGATCGGCCTGGAACGCCGGGCTGAACGGGTCGTACTCCATCGCGGTCGGGGCAGTGGTCACGGTCGGCTCCGCGGGTGATCGGTGGATGGGACGGTTCGGGCGTGCGTGGTTCCGGTGGTGCAGGTCAGAGGGCCCGCGCGGCGGCGAGCAGCGTCTCGGCGGCCGAACGCAGGCCCTCGACCTGGCCCAGCTCCGCGTCCTCGTGCTCGATGTTGACCGCCATGTCGGGGTCGACCGCCTGCAGCGCGGCGAGGAACCGGGTCCAGAATTCGACGTCGTGCCCCCGGCCGACGGCGACGAAGTCCCACGAGGAGTCCTGCGGCCAGCGGGAGAGCGTGTAGCGGCCGCCCAGTGACACCGCTCCGGGCTCGTCGGGACCGACCCGGCCGTGCCGGTCGTCGAGCACGCCGTTGACGGCAGCGGCCGGGTTGATCCGGGTGTCCTTGGCCGCGGCGTTGTAGACGAGCTCGCCCAGTGCCCCGATGGCGGCGACCGGGTCGATGCCCTGCCAGAACAGGTGGCTGGGGTCCATCTCCGCGCCCACGTGGGTGGCGCCGATCTGCTCCGCCAGGCGCAGCATCGTGGCCGGGTTGTAGACGACGTTGTGCGGGTGCATCTCGATGCAGACCTTCACGTCGGCGTCGGCCGCCCGGGCCTGGACGTCGCGCCAGTACGGGAGCGCGACGTCCCACTGGTGGTCGCGCGCGTCCAGGTACGCGCTGTCCCAGGGCAGCACGGTCCAGGACGGCAGGCGCGCCCCCGGGTCGCTGCCGGGCAGGCCCGACATCGTCACGACCCGCCGGACGCCGAGCAGCGCGCCCAGCTCGATCGCGTCGTGGACGTCCCGGCCGTGCTGCTCCCGCACCTCCGGATCGGGGTGGAGGGGGTTGCCGTTGCAGTTCAGCGCCGTGAGCGTGATGCCGGCGGCGTCGAACAGCCCGAGGTACTCCTCGCGTGCGTCCTTGCTCGCCCGGACGTCGGCGATCGGCAGGTGGGGTGCGGGCAGGAAACCACCCGAGTTCACCTCGGCGCTGTCGAGCCCCAGGTCGCCGAGCACGGTGAGCGCCTCGGCGAGCGGCCGGTCGTGCAGGACGGCGGTGTAGGCACCGAGCTTCATCGGGGTTCGGACTCCTCGCGTCGGTCAGCGGCGGCAACCAGGCTTAAAGCGCTTTAAGACAGGCCCGTAGGATGCGATCCAGGGCGCAGTGGTGTCAAGGGCCAGGGGGTGCGGATTGGCCGACGACGACCGGGCCCGGCGCCGTCCCCGCCTGGAGGACGTGGCCGCCGACGTCGGCGTGTCCACCGCGTCGGTCTCACTGGTGCTGCGTGGCGCGGCCGGCCCCAGCGCGGCGACCCGCGAGCGCGTGCTGGAGGCGGCGGCGCGGCTGGGGTACCGGCCGGACCGCGCCGCCAGCCTGCTGGCCCGGCGCCGCAGCCGGCTGATCGGCGTGATGATGGACGTGCGCAGCACCTACCACGGCGAACTCGTCGAGGCCGTCCACGAGGCGGCCGAGCAGCACGGTTACGACCTGGTGCTCAGCACGACCACCCGCACCCGGGACGAGCACCGGGCGGTCGAGACGCTGCTCGACTCCCGCTGCGAGGCGCTGGTGCTGCTCGGCGCCGAGGCCGACGCGGCCTGGCTGACCGCACTCGATCGCCAGCTGCCGGTCGTGGTCGTCGGCCGCCCCGTGCCGTCGGCGGGGGTGGACGTGGTGCGCGCGGCCGACGACGAGGGCGTGGGCAGCGCCGTCGGCCACCTCGTGGAGCTGGGGCACCGCGACATCGCCTACGTCGACGGCGGCGCCGGGGTCATCGCCGTCGGGCGCCGCGCGGGGTACGAGCAGGCGATGTCCCGGCACGGGCTGGCCGACCAGGTCCGGGTGCTGCCGGGTGGCCACACCGAGGAGGACGGGGTCGTCGCGGCCGGGCTGATCACCGGGTGGCGCGCGCAACCGACCGCCGTCGTCGCCTTCAACGACCGGGTGGCCGTGGGCTTGCTCGACGCCTTCCGCCGGGCGGGGCTCACCGTGCCCGCCGACGTGTCCCTGGTCGGGTACGACGACAGCCCGCTCGCCCGGCTGGCCCACATCGGCCTGACGACGGTCAGCCAGGACGCAGCAGGGCTGACCCACCACGCCGTCGCCGCCCTCGTCGAGCGGCTCGACCGGGGCCGGACCGGGCACCGCGAGGTCGTGGTGCCCCCGCACCTGGTCGTCCGGACCAGCACCGGACCCGGGCCGGCCGCCCGGCCGGCCTGAACCGGCGCGACTCAGCGCTTGAGCTCGTGGGAGAGCTCGGCGAGCTCCTGGCCACCGGCCATCTCGGCGGTCAGCTCCTCGAGGCCGACCTCCGACCGCTTCTTGTCCAGGACCCGGCGACCGAGCTTCAGGATGATGAAGTGGTCGCCCACCATGTAGGCGTGGTGGGGGTTGTGGGTGATGAAGACGACGCCCAGCCCGGCGTCGCGGGCCGCCGCCGTGTACTTCAGCACCACGCCGGACTGCTTGACGCCCAGGGCGGCGGTCGGCTCGTCGAGGATCAGCACCCGCGCCCCGAAGTAGACCGCCCGGGCGATCGCCACGCACTGCCGCTGCCCGCCGGACAGCGTCCCGATCGGCTGGTTGATGTCCTTGACCGTGATGCCCATCTTCTGCAGCTCGGTGTCGGCGATCTGGCGCATCGCCTTGATGTCGAGCGGGGCCAGCGGGTACCGGCCCTTGCGGATCTCCGAGCCGAGGAAGAAGTTCCGCCACACCTCCATGAGGCCCACGACGGCGAGGTCCTGGTAGACCGTCGCGATGCCGGTGTCGAGGGCCTCCCGCGGGGAGGAGAAGTGCCGCTCCTTCCCGTCGACCTTCAGGGTGCCCTCGCTGTGCGGGTGCAACCCAGAGATGATCTTGATCAGGGTGGACTTGCCGGCGCCGTTGTCCCCCAGCACGCAGGTGACCTCGCCGGCCTTGACCGTCAGGTTGACGCCCTCGAGCGCGCGGATGGCGCCGTAGGCCTTGCCGACGCCCTCCATCTCGACGAGGGACTCGCCCGCCTTCAGGTCCGAGGCGGCGTGGTCCGCGATGGTGTCGGTCATGTCACTTCCTCTGGGCTGCGTAGTTCTTGATGTACAGGTTGACCATGACCGCCATCAGCAGCATGGCGCCGAGGAAGGTCTTGAACCAGTTCGGGTCCCAGCCGGCGAACACGATGCCCTGGGTGGTCATGCCGAAGATGACCGCGCCGAGGGCCGAGCCGACCGCCGAGCCGTAGCCGCCGGTGAGCAGTGCCCCACCCACGACCGCGGCGATGATGTAGACGAACTCGTTGCCGACGCCGATGCCGGCCTGCACCGAGCTGAAGTTCATCAGCAGGTGCATCCCGAGGAACCAGGCCAGGAAGCCGACGGCCATGAACAGGCCGATCTTGACCTTCTTGACGGGGACTCCGACCGCCCGGGCACTGGCCTCGTTACCGCCCGACGCGAAGATCCAGTTGCCGACCCTCGTGCGCAGCAGGACCCAGGTGCCGACGGCCACGAACGCCAGCCACCACAGCACCGTGATCTTGAGGGTGATGATGCCCAGGTCGATGTCGGAGGCGAACACGGCCCGGGCCGAGGCGAACCCGTCCAGCCCGCTCACGTTGGGCGTGGCGACGGCACCGGTGATCAGCTTGGTGACGCCGAGGTTGAGGCCCTGGAGGACGAAGAACGTGCTCAGGGTGACCAGGAAGCTCGGGATCCCGGTGCGCACCACCAGGTAGCCGTTGACGAAGCCGATGGCCAGCGCCACCACCAGGCTGACCACCACCCCGACCCACACGTTGAGGCTGAGCTGGTAGCAGGACATCGCCGCGGTCAGCGCCGCGGTGGTCACCGCCACGCCGGAGGACAGGTCGAACTCGCCACCGATCATGAGCAGCGCCACGCCCACGGCCACGATGCCGATCGTGGAGCTGGCGTAGAGGTAGGTCGACGCCGCCGGGAGGCTGCGGAAGGTGGGCGCGACCGCGTAGAAGAAGGCGAAGATCACGATGGCGGCTGCGAGCGCCCCGACCTCCGGCCGGGCGAGGACGCGGGCGAAAAGCGACTTCTGCGGCCGTCCCGCGGCGGCCGGGGTGGGCGGCGAGGAGGACTGCGCGGGCTGTTGGGTCGCCACGGACGAGCTCATGGCCTGCTCCAGGGGGGAAGGGGGAGGGGAGCCGGGCCGGGCCCGGCTCCCCTCCGGGCGGGACTACCGGGTGTTGTTGGCGGTGTACGGGATGATCTGCTCGATGTTGCTGGAGTCGACGATGGACGGCCCGGTCAGGACCGGTGCGCCACCGCCGATGTCGTTGCCGTTGGTGAGGTTCAGCCACAGCGAGGTGACGGCCATGTAGCCCTGGACGTAGGGCTGCTGGTCGACCGTGAAGGCGATGCCGCCGTCCTGGATCTGCTGGGCGACGTCGGCGTTGAGGTCGAACGTGGCCACCTGGGCCGAGCTGCCGGCGTCGGCGATCGCCTTCTGCGATGCCAGCGCGATGTCCGCGCCGAGGGTCACGATGTTGGCGATCGAGGTGTCCTGCTGCAGCTTGGCGCCGATGGTCTGCTGCACCGAGGGCAGGTCGCGGCCGTTGACGTAGAGGACCTCGGAGTCCGGCGCGGTCTTCGCCACGCCCGCGCAGCGCCCCTCCAGCTGGACCTGCCCCTGCTCCTGGATGACGCAGACGGTCTTGCCGGGGTTGTCCTGGGAGATCTTCGAACCGACGGACTGGCCGGCGAGGTCCTCGTTCGACCCGAAGTACATCAGGATGCCGAAGTCCTTGTAGGCGTCGCCGCCGGCGTTGAACGCCACGGTGGGGATGCCGGCCTCGACCGCGGCCTGGGCGGCCGGACCGATCGCGTCCGGGTTGGGCATGGTCACCGCCAGACCGTCGACCTGGCTGCTCACCTGGTTCTGGATCAGCGTGGCCTGGGCGCCGGCATCCGGGTCGTTCGAGTAGTTCAGCGTGATGTTGTGGTTCGCGGCCGCCGCTTCGGCACCGTTGCGGATCTTGTCCCAGAACGTGTCGCCGGGCGCCTCGTGGGTGATCATCGCGATGGTGAACTCCTGGTCGGCGGCTCCGCCGCCGCCACCACCACCGCCGCCGCCGCCTTCACTCTGAGCACCTCCTTCGCTGCTGCACGCGGCCAGCGCCATGGTGGCGGCGGTGACCGCCACCAGTGCCTGCAGCGACCTTCGGGTGCTCCTCATGGGCGTGTCTCCTCGTCGGGACGGGCCACCGCACTGGTGACCGCAGGCATTCGTGTCCACGACCCCGAGCCGGCCCGGGCGCTCAGGAGCGGACCCCTGACCATCCCACCGTCGCCCCGTATGTCTGGACATAGTGACATGCAAAATGTGACATGGCCTACAGAGCCCGTCAAGGGTCCCGCAGCCGAGGTGAGAACACGAGGGGTTGCATTTCGGTACGCGTGGGCGGGGATCGGCTCCGGTCAGGACGCCGGCAGGTCCACCCACGCGCGGTCGGTGGCCGAACGCTCGAGCGCGTCCAGGACCACGGCCGCCTGGACGGCGTCGTCCACCGTGGCGCCCGACGGTCGGCCCTCGGCGATCGAGCGGAGGAAGTCGTGCGCCTCGATCACCTTCAGGTCGTCGTAGCTCATCGCGTTGGCGGCGCCCGGCTGGAACGCGGCGTACCGCCCCGCCCCGGGACCCACGTGCACGGTGCTGACCGGCTGGTCCTGGTGCGCATCCCCACGACTGACCCCCAGCTCACCCATCCGGCGGAAGTCCCAGTACAGAGCTCCGGTGGTGCCGTGCACCTCGAAGCCGTAGTCGTTCTGCGCGCCCACGGCGACCCGGCTGGCCTCCAGCACCACCCGCGCTCCGGAGGCCAGCCGCAGCAGGCCGGAGACGTAGTCGTCGTTCTCCACCGGCCCCGGCTCACCGCCCGCCGCGCGCACGTGCCCGGCCGTGGCTCCGGCCGGCCGCGGCCGCTGGGGCAGGAACACGGCCGCGTCAGCGACCAGGGACGCGATCTCGCCCAGGAGGTACCGGACCAGGTCCACGCCGTGGGAGGCCAGGTCGCCGATGACGCCGTTGCCGCCGGACTCGCGCTGGAACCGCCAGCTCAGCGCACCCTCGGGATGAGCCGCGTAGTCGCTGAGCAGCCGGAACCGGGCATGCGTCACCCGGCCGATCCCACCGCCGGCGATCATCTCCCGGGCGGCGGCGACGGCCGGGGCGTGGCGGTAGTTGAACCCGACGGTGCTCTGCACGCCGCCGGCGGAGACCGCCCGGGCCACCGCCCGGGCGTCGTCGAGCGTCAGCCCGACCGGTTTCTCGATCCAGACGTGCTTGCCCGCCTCCGCCATGGCCACGCCGATCTCCCGGTGCAGCCAGTTGGGCGTGGCGATGCTCACCGCGGCGATCCGCGGATCGGCCACGACCGCCCGCCAGTCCGGGACGGCCGACGCGAAGCCGAACTGCCCGGCCGCGGCCTCCGCCCGGCCGGGGACGTCGTCCACGACGGCCAGCAGCCGGGGAACCAGGGCCAGGTCGGGGAAGTGGTGCCGTACCCGGGAGTACGCCTGGGCGTGCAGCCGGCCCATCCAGCCGAACCCGACCACCGCCACGCCCAGGTCAGGCGCCATCATGACCCGCCCGTCCTGTTCCGGCCCGAGACGCCCACGCTGCTCCTTCCGGAGGACCGGACCGTACTCCCGCTCGGAGCCGGGGAACAGCGACCGCCGGGTCCTAGGCTCGCTGCCGTGGACGTGATGGGCTCCGGGCACGAACAGGTCGTCTTCTGCACCGACCCCGCCTCCGGGTTGCGGGCGGTGATCGCGGTCTACTCGACGGCGCTGGGCCCCGCCCTCGGCGGGACGCGGTTCTTCCCCTACGCCTCGGAGGAGGCCGCCGTCGCCGACGCGCTGGCCCTGTCCAAGGCGATGGCCTACAAGAACAGCCTTGCCGGGTTGGACCTGGGCGGCGGCAAGGCGGTCATCATCGGCGACCCGCGGACGGACAAGACCGAGGCGCTGCTGCGCGCCTACGGCCGCTTCGTGGAAGCGCTGGGCGGCCGGTACCTCACCGCCTGCGACGTGGGCACCTACAACGCCGACCTGGACGTCGTGGCCCGGGAGACCCGCTTCGCGCACGGCCGCTCGGAGGCGTTCGGCGGGTGCGGCGACTCGTCGGTGCTGACCGCCTTCGGGGTCTTCCAGGGGATGCGGGCCGCCGCCCAGCACCGGTGGGGCGCCGCCACCCTCGCCGGACGGACGGTCGCGGTCGCCGGCGTCGGCAAGGTCGGCGGCTGGCTGGTCGACCGGCTCGTCGCCGACGGCGCCACGGTCGTGGTCACCGACGTCGACCCGGCCGCCGTGGCCCGGGTCCGCTCCCGGCACCCCCAGGTGACCGCGGTCGCGGACACCGCGACCCTGGTCCGCACCCCGCACGACGTCTACGCACCGTGCGCGCTCGGCGGTGCCCTCGACGACGAGACGGTGGCCGTGCTGCCCGCCGAGATCATCTGCGGCGGCGCGAACAACCAGCTCGCCCACGACGGCACGGCCGGACTGCTGGCCGACCGGGAGATCCTCTACGCCCCCGACTACCTGGTGAACGCCGGCGGCGTCATCCAGGTCGAGGATGAACGGCACGGGTTCAGCTTCGCCCGGGCCGAGGCGAAGGCGACGACGATCTTCGACGTCGCCCTCCGGGTCTTCGCCGCCGCGGACGCGGACGGTGTCTCCCCGGCCGTGGCCGCCGACCGGCTCGCCGAGGAGCGGATGGTCTCCGTCGGCCGGCTGGCGACCATCCGGCTCCCCCGACAGGCCTGACGAGACCCCGCTGACGGGCCGGATCGGTGAGAGTCGGGTCACGTCGAGGGCCCCTGAGCACTCCAGACGGGTGGCTGCGCGCAGGGACGCGTGCTCGCAACCGATACGTGTCGTAAGCTCGCCCCAGGACACAGTCACTCAGTCGGGGTCGCCGCACGGGCCGTCCAGCCCGGCGCTGGGCACCCCTTCCCGGGCACCGAGGGGGTCGAGCCGATGGGGCGCGGCCGAGCGAAGGCCAAGCAGACACGCGTGGCCCGTGAGCTCAAGTACAGCTCACCCAACACCGACCTCACGGCTCTGCAGCGTGAGCTCGCTGGTCAACCGTCGTCGTTCCCCGTTCGCGGGGGCACGTCGGACGACGACGACACGGTCGATGACCGATGGGCACCGGACGACGACGCGGACGACGACTGGGCTGCCAGTCGCTGACCTGCCGAGCCGTCCAGCCCAGCACGACGACGACGACACCGCCGCTCCCCTGTGGGGGCGGCGGTGTCGTCGTCGTGCTGGCCCCTGCAGGGTCCGCTCAGGCCTCGTCCCGAGGGCCTGCCCGAGCCTGCGAGGGGAGCGGGGTCCTTCTCGAGGAGGACGCGATCCTTCGAGGAGCGGTGGGGCAGGAAGGTTCGTCAGCCCCGGTAGGAGCCGACCAGGCGGGCGCCGGTCGAGTCCTCCGCAGCCGTCCGGTCGACCGTGCCGGCCACCCAGGCGGGCACACCCCGGGAGGTCAGCAGCTCGATGGTGCGGTCGGCCACGTCCGGCGTGACGGCGGCGACCATGCCGACACCGCAGTTGAACGCGCGCTCGGATTCCGCACGCGGCACGCCCTGCTCCTCCAGCAGCCGCACGACCGCGGGCAGCTCCCACGTGCTCCGGTCCAGCACGGCCGTCAGCCCGTCGGGGACGACCCGCGCGGTGTTCGCCGCCAGGCCGCCGCCGGTGATGTGCGCGTAGGCGTGCACCTGGTCGACGCCCAGCTCGGCGACCAGCGCCAGGCAGGAGAGCGCGTAGATCCGGGTCGGCTCGAGGAGCTCCTCGCCGAGCGGGCGGGACAGGCCGGCCGGGGTGGCCGCGAGGTCGAGGCCTGCACGGGCGACGACCCGCCGGACGAGTGAGTAGCCGTTGGAGTGCAGCCCGGAGGACGCCATCGCGATCACCGTGTCGCCGGCCCGCACCCGCTCGGGCCCCAGGACGGCGTCCGCCTCGACCACGCCGACCGCCGTGGCGGCCAGGTCGTACTCGTCGGCGTCCATCAGGTCGCCGTGCTCGGCGGTCTCACCGCCCACCAGCGCGGCCCCGGCCTCGGTGCAGCCGGCCGCGATGCCGGTGACGATCGCGGCGATCCGCTCAGGCACCACCCGGCCGCAGGCCACGTAGTCCTGCAGGAACAGCGGCTCGGCACCGCAGGCCACCAGGTCGTCGACGACCATGGCGACCAGGTCGATGCCCACGGTGTCGTGCCGGTCCAGCATCCGGGCGAGCGCGATCTTGGTACCGACGCCGTCGGTCGAGGACGCGAGCAGCGGACGGCGGTACTTGGCCGTGTCGAGGGCGAACAGCCCGGCGAAGCCACCGAGCCCGCCGACCACCTCGGGCCGGTTGGTCCGCTCCACCGCCGAGCGCATCAGCGTCACCGCCCGCTCGCCGGCGTCGATGTCGACCCCGGAGGCGGCGTAGGTCAGGTCGTCGCTCACGGGCGGGCGAGGGCGTCGTCGGCGCCGCCGGCCAGCGACGGGCTGCCGGCCTGTTGACCGGTCCAGCCGCTCACCGACCGGGCGGCGGGCTCCGGATCGGACAGCGTCCGCCGGCCGATCCCTTCCAGCACGTGCTTCCCCAGCACCTCCGGCTCCCCCAGCGGGATGGGGTACTGGCCGGTGAAGCAGGCGGTGCACAGCCGGTTGGCCGGCTGCTCGGTGGCGGCGATCAGCGACTGCTCGGACACGTAGCCGAGCGAGTCGGCGTTGATCGAGGCGCGCACCCCGTCGACGTCCAGGCCGTTGGCGACCAGCTCGGCGCGGCTGGCGAAGTCGATGCCGTAGAAGCAGGGCCACTTCACCGGCGGCGAGGAGATCCGCACGTGCACCTCGAGGGCACCGGCCTCGCGCAGCATCCGGATCAGCGCGCGCTGGGTGTTGCCCCGGACGATGGAGTCGTCCACGACGACGAGGCGCTTGCCCCGGATGACGTCGCGCAGCGGGTTGAGCTTGAGCCGGATGCCGAGCTGCCGGATCGTCTGGGACGGCTGGATGAAGGTGCGGCCGACATAGGAGTTCTTGACCAGGCCCAGCCCGTAGGGGATGCCGGAGGCCTCGGCGTAGCCCACCGCCGCCGGCGTCCCCGACTCGGGGACGGGGATGACCAGGTCGGCGTCGGCCGGGTGCTCCCTGGCCAGCCGCCGGCCGATCTCGACGCGGGCGGCGTGCACGGTGCGGCCGCCGATGGTGGTGTCCGGCCGGGCGAGGTACACGTACTCGAAGACGCAGCCCTTGGGTGCCGCGGCCGCGAAGTGCTGGGAGCGCAGCCCGTCCTCGTCGATGGCGATCAGCTCACCGGGCTCGACCTCGCGGACGAAAACGGCACCGCAGATGTCCAGCGCGGCGGTCTCGCTCGCGACCACCCAGCCGCGCTCCAGCCTGCCCAGCACCAGCGGGCGGACGCCCTGCGGGTCCCGGGCGGCGTAGAGGGTGTTCTCGTCCATGAACGTGAGGCTGAAGGCGCCGCGCAGCATGGGCAGCACCTCCATCGCCGCGGCCTCGACCGAGAGGTCGGGCCGGGCACCGATCAGCGAGGTGATGAGGTCCGAGTCGGTGGTCGAGGTGAACGCCCCGGCCACGCCGCCGTCCGCGGCCGCACTGGCCAGCTCCGCGGTGTTGACCAGGTTCCCGTTGTGACACAGCGCCAGGCTGGTACCGGCACCGGTGGTGCGGAAGGTCGGCTGGGCGTTCTCCCACGTGGAGGAGCCCGTCGTCGAGTACCGGGTGTGCCCGACCGCCAGGTGCCCGCGCAGGCTGCCCAGGGTCGGCTCGTCGAAGACCTGGCTGACCAGGCCGAGGTCCTTGTAGACCACGACGGAGGCGCCGTCGGACACCGCGATGCCGGCCGCCTCCTGACCGCGGTGCTGGAGGGCGTACAGACCGAAATAGGTCAGCTTCGAGACCTCCTCACCCGGCGCCCAGACCCCGAAGACGCCACAGGCGTCCTGGGGACCGGGAGCAGAGGGGTCGAGGTCGTGCGTCAGCCGTCCATCACCGCGAGGCACCAGCCGAGCTTACCGGCGGATCGCTCCGGCGTGCTGCGGGCCGGAGTGGAGTCGGACACGGCGCGCCAGGGCGTCCCTCGCGACGGGAGTCCCGGGCCGCCTGCGGCCCCGGTTCCGGCGGTGCCGACCCGGAGGGTCCCACCGCCGGGACCGGGAGGGGCTCCACGCCACGTGCGGAGTCCCTGGCCGCGGTGTCATCCCGAGGATGACGATGTGCTCAGTGGATGTTGTCCTTCTCGGCGGCGATCGTGGTGTCGTCGCCGTGCCCGGTGCGGACCACGGTGCCGCCGGGCAGCGACAGCAGCCGGCCGGTGATCGAGCTCAGGATCGTCGGCTTGTCGCTGAACGACCGCCCGGTGGCGCCGGGCCCCCCGCAGAACAGGGTGTCGCCGGTGAACACGGTGTTCAGGTCCGGCGCGTGCAGGCAGGTGCTCCCCGGTGAGTGGCCCGGCGTGTGCAGCGCGCGCAGCGTCGTCCCGGCCACGCCGAACCGGGTGCCGTCGGCGATCTCCGCGTCCGGGGAGGAATCGGCGTGCACCATGTCCCACAGCATCCGGTCGGCCGGGTTGAACCAGATCGGCGCGTCCACGGCCTCCCGGAGGGCCACCGCCGCGGTGATGTGGTCGTTGTGTCCGTGGGTGAGCACGATCGCCGCGACCTTGCGACCGCCGATCGCCGCGACGATCGGCTCCGCCCGGTGCGGCGCGTCGATGACGAGGACCTCGTCGTCGTCGCCCACCAGCCAGACGTTGTTGTCGACGTCGAAGTCCTGACCGTCGAGGCTGAACACCCCGCTGATGACGGCCTTGTCGATCCGCGCGCCCGAGGTGGATGTCACTTGTCGAACACCATGACCGACCGCAGCACGTCCCCGTGGTGCATCTTCTCGAACGCGGACTCGACGTCGTCGATGCCGATGGTCTCGGAGACGAAGGCGTCCAGGTCGAAGCGACCCTGCAGGTACAGGTCGATGAGCATCGGGAAGTCGCGGCTGGGCAGACAGTCGCCGTACCAGGAGGACTTGAGCGCACCGCCGCGGCCGAAGACCTCGATCAGCGGGAGGGTGATCTCCATGGTCGGGTTCGGGACGCCGACCAGGACGACGGTGCCGGCCAGGTCACGGGCGTTGAACGCCTGCTGGTAGACGGCCGGGTGGCCCACCGCGTCGATCGCGACGTCCACCCCGAAGCCGCCGGTGAGCGCCTTGATGGCCTCGACGGGGTCGGTCTCCTTGGAGTTGACCGTGTGGGTGGCGCCCATGCCCTTGGCCCACTCGAGCTTCTTGTCGTCGATGTCGACGGCGATGATCGTGCCCGCACCGGCCAGCCGGGAGCCGGCGATCGCCGCGTCGCCCACGCCACCGCAGCCGAAGACGGCGACCGAGTCGCCGCGGCCCACGCCGCCGGTGTTGATGGCGGCACCGACACCGGCCATGACGCCGCAGCCGAGCAGGCCGGCCGCGGTCGGCTTGGCGGCCGGGTCGACCTTCGTGCACTGCCCGGAGTGGACCAGCGTCTTCTCCGCGAACGCGCCGATGCCCAGCGCCGGGGAGAGCTCCGTGCCGTCGGCCAGGGTCATCCTCTGGGCGGCGTTGTGGGTGTTGAAGCAGTACCAGGGCTTGCCCTTGGCGCAGGCGCGGCACTCACCGCACACCGCCCGCCAGTTCAGGATCACGTAGTCGCCCACCGTGACGTTGGTGACGCCCTCGCCGACCGCGGAGACCAGGCCGGCAGCCTCGTGACCGAGGAGGAAGGGGAACTCGTCGTTGATCCCGCCCTCCCGGTAGTGCAGGTCGGTGTGGCAGACCCCGCAGGCCTGCACGTCCACGATCGCCTCGCCCGGACCGGGGTCGGGCACGATGATCGTCTCGACGGTGACCGGAGCACCCTTGCTGCGGGCGACGACGCCCTTGACCTCATATGGCATGCCGTGAGCTTAGGGAGGCCACCCCCCGGCGGTCCGGGGGCCTTGCACCTGGTGGAAGTCGGACACGATGCGGCCGCGCACGACGATCTGGTCTCGATATCCCTCGGAACGGGACACTCGCCGCGCCCTTTCCGCTGGGTGGACGTAGCGTCTCCTCGGTTCACGACCTGTGCGACAGGTGTGCCCTGGCTGCGTCCGTTCGGCGCCGTCGTTCCCGTTCCCGGAGGTCCATTCGTGGCAGTACCCAGCTTCCTGGCCCGCGAGCGCATCGTCGCCCGCCCGGGCTTCAACCGCTGGCTCATCCCGCCGGCGGCCCTGGCGGTGCACCTGTGCATCGGCCAGGCCTACGCCACCAGCGTCTACAAGGCCGCGCTCGTCTCGCACTTCGAGTCCAGCCTCACCGCGATCGGGATCATCTTCTCGATCGCCATCGTCATGCTCGGCCTGTCCGCCGCGGTGTTCGGCACGTGGGTGGACCGCAACGGCCCGCGCGCGGCCATGTTCACCTCCGCCTGCTTCTGGTCGGCCGGCTTCCTCATCGGCTCGCTGGGCATCGCCACCGAGCAGCTGTGGCTGGTGTACTTCGGCTACGGCTTCATCGGCGGCATCGGCCTGGGCATCGGCTACATCTCCCCGGTGTCCACGCTGATCAAGTGGTTCCCGGACCGACCGGGCCTGGCCACCGGCATGGCCATCATGGGCTTCGGTGGTGGCGCGCTCATCGCCTCGCCGCTGTCCCGCCAGCTGATGAGCGTCTACGACCCGGGGTACGACCCGAGCGTCCCGACCTCCATCGCCAGCGGCAACGCCGTCTCGATGCTCTTCCTCACCCTTGGCCTGGTCTACCTGGTCTTCATGATGTTCGGCGCCTTCATCGTCCGCGTGCCGGCCGACGACTGGCGGCCCGCGGGCTTCGACCCGTCGTCGGTCAAGCAGAAGTCGCTGGTCACCACCGACAACGTCTCCGCCGCCAACGCGATCAAGACCCCGCAGTTCTGGCTGCTGTGGACCGTGCTGTTCTGCAACGTCACCGCCGGGATCGGGATCCTGGAGCAGGCCAGCCCGATGATCCAGGACTTCTTCCGCACCGGGGAGTCGTCCCTGGTCGCCGGTGTCGCCGCTACCGGGTTCGTCGGCCTGCTGTCGCTGTTCAACAAGGGTGGCCGGTTCGTCTGGTCCTCGACCTCGGACTACATCGGCCGCAAGCCGATCTACATGGTCTACCTCGGCGTCGGCATGGTGCTCTACGTCCTGCTCGCCACCGTGGGCAGCACCGCCACCTGGCTGTTCGTCGTCCTGGCCGCGATCATCATCAGCTTCTACGGCGGCGGGTTCGCCACCATCCCGGCCTACCTGCGTGACCTCTTCGGCACCTACCAGGTCGGCGCCATCCACGGCCGGCTGCTCACCGCCTGGGCAGCCGCCGGCATCGCCGGACCGCTGATCGTCAACGGCGTCCTCGACACCCAGGGCACCCCGGGCCAGCTCGTCGCCGGCAACTACCGGCCGGCGCTGTTCATCATGGTCGGCCTGCTGGCCGTCGGCTTCATCGCCAACCTGCTGGTCAGGCCGGTGGCCGCCACGTGGCACGAGCCGAAGGTCGGCGCCCCCACCACCTCGACCCCGGAACGGAGCGCCGTCCGATGAGCAGCTCGACGACCACGACCGACACCCCGCAGGGCAGCACGCACACCCCGGCCGGCCTGATCGGCTTCGCCTGGGCCCTGGTCGGCATCCCGCTGGCCTACGGGCTGTACCAGACGGTCAAGACGGCCAGCTCACTGTTCGGCGGCTGACCCAGCACCTCCTCCGCGCCACCACAGCGCCCCGGCCGCCCAGCGGCCGGGGCGCTGTGCCGTTCGAGGACCGACCGAGGGACACGACCCGCGCCCAGCCCCGATCATCGGCGGATGGCCGAAGCCGGCGGCGTGTCGGGCAGCCGGCTGCCGGTGATCAACGCGGGACGAGAGGCCTCAACGGGAGCAGCTCGGACAGGTCGGCGCGGTTGCCGCTGGCACTGACCTTGCCCGCGGCGACGGCATCGACCCAGCCCAGGACGCCGGTGGCCAGCCGCAGCCAGGTGGCGGCGTCGGTCTCCACGACGTTGGGCGGGGTGCCGCGGGTGTGCCGCGGGCCGGGCACGCACTGGACGGCGACGAACGGCGGCACCCGCACCTCCACCGACCGGCCGGGCACCTGCTGCGCCAGCCAGCGCGCCGAGATCTTCACCGCCGCCCCGAGCACCGCCCGGGACGGCTGCTCGGCGTCGCCGGCCAGCCAGGCGGCCGTCGGCGAGACGGCCGCCCGCAGGTCCTCGGCCGGGATCGGTGCGGTTCCTGCCACCGACCTATCCCACCCTCATCAGCTGGTCGGGACGGTGCCCGCCGGGACGGTGCCGACCGCGACGGCCGGCGACCCGAACAGGGCCGGCAGGGTGGCCGACCAGGCAGCGCGCAGCTCCTCCAGGGACAGCTCGAGGTCGCCGAGGGCGAGCGCGGGACCGCCCGTCGTCCCGAGCTCGGTCACCGGCACGCCGACCCGCTCGGCGGCCGCACGCACGGCGGCGGCATCGGCAGTGGTGACGACGGCGCGGGCGACGGACTCGCTGAACAGCGCCGTGAACGGGTCGCCGGGCAGCGCGAGGGTGGCACCGACGCCGTACCGCAGGGCCGACTCGGTGAGCGCCTGGGCGAGGCCGCCGTCGGCGAGGTCGTGCGCCGAGCTGACCAGGCCGTCGGCGGCCAGGGTGACCATCAGCTCCCCGAGGGCCCGCTCGGCGCCCAGGTCGAGCACCGGCGGACGGCCACCCAGGTGCCCGTGCACGACGGCGGCCCAGGCGGATCCGCCGAGCTCCCCGCGGGTCTCGCCGAGCAGCAGCACGCTCTCGCCGTCGGCCCGCCAGCCGGTGGGCACCCGGCGCCGGACGTCGGCGTGCACCCCGAGCACCCCGATGACCGGGGGGGGGTTGATCGGCACGTCGCCGGTCTGGTTGTAGAGGCTCACGTTGCCGCCGGTGACGGGCAGGCCGAGCTCCCGGCAGCCGTCGGCCAGCCCGCGGACGGCCTCGGCGAACTGCCACATCACCTCGGGCTCCTCGGGGGAGCCGAAGTTCAGGCAGTTGGTGACGGCCAGCGGCACGGCGCCGGACACGGCGACGTTGCGGTAGGCCTCGGACAGGTTGAGCTGGGCGCCGGTGTACGGGTCCAGCCGGGCGAAGCGGGCGTTGCCGTCCAGGGCGAGGGCGATGCCCCGGTGGCTGTCCTCGTCGATCCGCACCACGCCGGCGTCCTCGGGCTGGGCCAGCACCGTGTTCCCCCGCACGTAGCGGTCGTACTGCTCGGTCACCCAGGACTTGTCGGCGCCGTCCGGGCTGCTCACGACGGCCAGCCAGGCGGCGCGCAGCTCGTCCGGTCCCGCCGGCGCGGGCAGCCGGGACGGGTCGTCGGCCTGCAGCGCGTCGAGGTCGGCCGGGCGGCTCATCGGCCGCTCGTACACCGGGCCCTCGTGCGCGACGGTGCGCGGTGGGACGTCGACGATCCGCTCGCCGTGCCAGTCGACGGTGAGCCGGTCGCCGTCGGTGACCTCACCGATGACGGCGGCGAGCACGTCCCACCGGCGGCAGACGGCGAGGAACGCGTCGACCTTGTCCGGCTCGACGATCGCGCACATCCGCTCCTGCGACTCGCTCATCAGGATCTCGGCGGGCGTGAGGGTGCTGTCGCGCAGCGGGACGGCGTCGAGGTCGACGTGCATGCCGCCGGTGCCGGCGCTGGCCAGCTCACTGGTCGCGCAGGACAGCCCGGCGCCGCCGAGGTCCTGGATGCCGGTGACCAGGTCGGCGGCGACGATCTCCAGGCAGGCCTCGATCAGCAGCTTCTCGGTGAACGGGTCGCCGACCTGGACCGCAGGGCGCTTGGCCGGGCCCTCGGCGTCGAAGGTCTCGCTGGCCAACACCGAGACCCCGCCGATGCCGTCGCCGCCGGTGCGGGCACCGAACAGGACGACCTTGTTGCCCACGCCCTCGGCCTTGGCCAGCCGCACGTCCTCGTGCCGCATCACGCCGACGCACAGCGCGTTGACCAGCGGGTTGCCGGCGTAGCAGTCGTCGAAGAGGAGCTCGCCACCGATGTTGGGCAGGCCCAGGCAGTTGCCGTAGCCGCCCACGCCGGCGACGACGCCGGGCAGCACCCGGGCGGTGTCGGGGGCGTCGGCGCGGCCGAAGCGCAACGAGTCCATGACGGCGATCGGGCGGGCGCCCATGGTGAGGATGTCGCGGACGATGCCGCCGACGCCGGTGGCCGCGCCCTGGTAGGGCTCCACGTAGCTGGGGTGGTTGTGCGACTCGACCTTGAAGGTGACCGCGTAGCCGTCGCCGACGTCGACGACGCCGGCGTTCTCGCCGATCCCGACCAGCAGCGCGTCGGACGGCGGGAGGTCACCGAAGCGGCGCAGGTGCACCTTCGAGGACTTGTAGGAGCAGTGCTCGCTCCACATGACCGAGTACATGGCGAGCTCGGCGGTGGTGGGCCGGCGGCCGAGGATCTCGCGGATCCGGGCGTACTCGTCGTCCTTGAGCCCCAGCTCGGCGAACGGCTGCTCGTCATCGGGCCTGGCCGCGGCGCGGTCGACGGTGTCCAGCTGCGGCAGCACCCGGGCGGCGTGGTCCGCGGGCCCGTCGTCGACCCGGTGCGTGGCGGTCACGCGGCGACCAGCGCAGTGAGCACCGACGTGAAGAAGCCCAGGCCGTCGGTCGAGGGGCCGGTGAGGTCCTCGACGGCGTGCTCCGGGTGCGGCATGAGCCCGACGATGCGGCCGTCGGCGCTGGTCACCCCGGCGATGTCGCGGGAGCTGCCGTTGGGGTTGCCCCCCACGTACCGCACGACGACGCGGCCCTCCCCCTCGATCCGGTCGAGGTCGGCGGGCGCGGCGACGTAGCGGCCCTCGCCGTTCTTCACCGGGACGACGATCGTCTGGCCGGTCGTGTACGACGAGGTCCAGGCGGTGTCGGCGCGCTCGACGAGCAGTCCCTGGTCGCGGTTGCGGAAGTGCAGGTGGCTGTTGCGGGTGAGCGCGCCGGGGAGCAGACCGGCCTCGCAGAGCACCTGGAAGCCGTTGCAGATGCCGAGCACGGGCAGGCCCTGGCGGGCCCGGTCGACCACCTCGCGCATCAGCGGCGCGCGGGCCGCGATCGCACCGGCCCGGAGGTAGTCGCCGTAGGAGAAGCCACCGGGCAGGACGACGGCGTCGACGTCCTCCAGGTCGTGGTCCCCGTGCCAGAGGGCGACGGGCTCACCGCCGGCCAGTCGAACCGCCCGCGCGGCGTCGACGTCGTCCAGGGAGCCCGGGAAGGTGATGACACCGATGCGCACAGCACTGTCCTTCAGTTGTGGGGCCTTCAGTCGGTCGAGAGGTGCAGTTCGACGTCCTCGATGACCGGGTTGGCCAGCAGGGTCTCGGCGATCTCGCGGAGTTCGGCCTCGTCGGGGTCGCCGTCGACCTCCAGCACGAAGTGCTTGCCCTGGCGGACGCTGGTCACGCCTCGGTGACCCAGCCGGCCCAGGGCGCCCAGCACCGCCTGCCCCTGCGGATCGGAGATCTCTGGCTTGAGGACGACATCAACGACCACCCGGGACACAGCGACGAGGGTACCGGGCCGCTCATCCGGGCGTGCACGACGAGCTCCGAGCTCACCGGAAGGGCCGGCCGGTCAGCTTCTCGTAGGCCGTGACGTACCGCTCGCGGGTGGCGGCGACGACGTCGTCGGGCAGCTCGGGCGGCGGGGAGACCCGGTCCCAGCCGGAGCCGGTCAGCCAGTCCCGGACGTACTGCTTGTCGTAGGACGCCTGCGCCGCGCCGGGCGACCAGGTGCCGGCCGGCCAGAACCGGGACGAGTCCGGGGTGAGCACCTCGTCGCCGAGCACCAGGCCGCGCCCCTCCTCGCCCGTGCCGAACTCGAACTTCGTGTCGGCCAGCACGATCCCGGCGCCCTCGGCGATCTGCGCGGCCCGCCGGTAGAGGGCCAGGGTCAGCTCGCGCAGCGCCTGCGCCTGCGCCGCCCCCACCGTGTCCACCACCTGGTCGAAGGTGATCGGCTCGTCGTGCTCGCCGAGCTCGGCCTTGGTCGACGGCGTGAACACCGGCTCCGGCAGCCGCGATCCCTCGACCAGACCGGCCGGCAGGACGACGTCCCGGATCGCCCCGCTGCGCTGGTACTCGACCGTCCCGGACCCCGACAGGTAGCCGCGGGCCACGCACTCGACCGGCAGCATGCGCAACCGGCGCACCAGCATCGCCCGCCCGGCGACCTCCGCCGGGACGTCGTCCGCGCTGATCAGGTGGTGCGCCGCACCGTGCGCCTCGAGCACCGGCGCCAGTTGCTCGAACCACCACACCGACAGCGCGGTGAGCACCCGCCCCTTGTCCGGGATCGGGGTGGGCAGCACGACGTCGTAGGCCGAGATCCGGTCGCTGGCCACCAGCAGCAGCCGGTCGTCGTCGACCGCGTAGACCTCGCGCACCTTGCCCCGCGCGACCAGCGGCAGGTCGAGGGTCATGACAGCGCGGCCAGCCGCTCGAACAGCGGGTCCAGGTTCTGGACGTACCGCTCAGGTCGGCAGATCTCGTCCAGCCGCGCCTCGTCGAGGGCCACCCCGGCGTCGGCGGCCTGGGCGCGCAGCGTCTCGCGGAACGGCGTGCCGCCCTGCCACGTCTGCATCGCCGCCCCCTGGACCAGGGCGTACGCCTGCTCCCGGCCCATCCCCGCCTCGACCAGCTCCAGCAGCACCGACGAGGTGTAGATCAGCCCGCCGGTGGAGTCGAGGTTGGCGCGCATCCGCTCCGCGTCGACGACCAGGTTCTCCACCAGGCCGGCGGTCAGGTCGAGCAGGTAGTCGGTGGTGATCGCCGCGTCGGGCAGGAACACCCGCTCGGTGGACGAGTGCGAGATGTCGCGCTCGTGCCACAGCGGGATGCCCTCCATCACCGGGACGATCGCGGCGCGCACCACCCGGGCCAGCCCGGCGATCCGCTCGGAGCGGATCGGGTTCTTCTTGTGCGGCATGGCGCTGGAGCCCTTCTGCCCCGCACCGAACGCCTCGGACAGCTCGCGCACCTCGGTGCGCTGCCCGTGCCGCACCTCCAGCGCGATCGCCTCGCACACCGTGGCGATGATCGCCAGCGCGGAGACCCACTCGCTGATCCCGTCGCGCAGCACGACCTGGGTGGAGGCGTCCGCCGCCCGCAGGTCGAGCGCCGCCGCGACCTGCTGCTCGACCGCCGGGTCGATCAGCGAGTAGGTGCCGACGGCGCCGGAGATGGCGACGACGCCGACCGCGGCCCGGGCCCCGCGCAGCCGGTCGCGGGACCGCGCCATCGCGAAGGCCAGGTCGGCCACCCGGTGGCCCCACACGTCGGGTTCGGCGTGCACGCCGTGCGTGCGGCCCACCTTGAGGGTGTGCCGGTGCGCCAGGCCGTGGTCGCGCAGCGCCGCGACCAGCCGGTCGGCCTTGGCCAGCAGGACGTCGGTGGCGTCGGTCAGCTGCACCGCGAGCGCGGTGTCGAGCAGGTCCGAGGACGTCATGCCGTGGTGCACGTAGGCGGCGGCCGAACGGGGCTCGGTGTTGTCCGCCCACGCGGTGAGGAAGGCGATGACGTCGTGCTGCGTCGTCTCCTCGATCTCCGCGACCCGCTCGGGGGTCGGCGGCGGCGCGTTGCGCACCGGCTCGACGACCTCGGCCGGGACCCGGCCGGCGGCCGCGTGCGCCTCGAGGACCAGGGTCTCCACGCGACACCACAACTCGTACTTGTGCGCCTCGCTCCAGACCCGGCCCATGTCCGGGAGGGTGTAGCGGTCGATCATGCGGATATCACCGGGGACTGGTCAGCTGCGAGCGGCACGGGACCATCCTCCCGCACCGGCCGCGGACGGCTCGACCAGCCCCGAGCGCCGCGTCGAGCCGGCCCCGCGCACCACCCACCCGTCGCTCTGGAGGACTCGATGCTCGCTCGGGCGACCCACCTGATCTCCCGCGCGCGGGCACGCATCCGCGCCGCCGAGCAGGACCCGCACGGCTGGCCGGAGACCCGGGTGGTGCTGGTCATGGATGACGAGCGGCACGGCCACCTCGAGCCCGACGACGGCCGGCACGGCGTCGCGCCTTCCCCGATCGCCGCAGTCCAGGCGCTGGACGGCGGACCGGTGGACGTCGCCGTGCCCACGGCCGGGCGCCCGCCGGACGACGACGGGGCGCGCCCCGCCTCGCACGGGGCGGACCGGCGGACCGGCGGCCTGTTCGCGTCCGACGACCCGCAGATGGCCGGGGACCCCGTGCCCCACGGGCTGCGGGTCGCCGCCGCGTGGTCCTGGCGCGCCCTGGTCGTCGGCGCCGCCCTGTACGCGGTGCTGGTCCTGGCCGGGTACGTGGCCGTCGTCGTCGTCCCGGTGATCGTGGCGCTGCTGCTCGCCGCGCTGCTGCAGCCCGGCGCGGCGCTGATGGTGCGCCTGGGCTGGCCGCACGCCGTCGCCGCGACCACCATGCTCGTCGTCGGGGTGGGCGTGGTCGCCGGGATCATCACCCTCGTCGTCGAGCGGTTCACCGCCGGCTACGCCGACCTCGCCGACCAGGTGGGTCAGGGCATCGAGCAGGTCCGCGACTTCGTCACCGGGAACTTCCCGGTCTCCCAGGCCCAGATCGACACTGCCCTGGAGACCGCGCAGCAGTCCGTCGTCGACAACCGGGACACGCTGACCGCCGGTGCGCTCACCACGGCCGCCACCGTCGGCGAGGTCGTCACCGGTCTGGTGCTCGCCCTGTTCACGCTGTTCTTCTTCCTCAAGGACGGCCGCGCCATCTGGCTGTGGTTCGTCGGCCTGGCGCCGCGCGCCTCCCGGGCCTACCTGGACGAGGCGGCCAGGCGGGCCTGGCGGACGCTGGTCTCCTACGTCCGGGCCACCGCCCTGGTGGCCCTCGTCGACGCGGTGGTCATCGGGGTCGCGCTGGCCGTCATCGGGGTGCCGCTGGCCGTCCCGCTGGCCGCGCTGGTCTTCCTCGGCGCCTTCATCCCGATCATCGGGTCGTTCCTCGCCGGGACGGCGGCGGTCCTGGTCGCGCTGGTCTCCGACGGACCGATCGCCGCCCTTGTCGTCCTCGCCGTGGCGGTCGGGGTCATGCAGCTGGAGGGACACGTGCTGCAGCCGCTGCTGCTGGGCCGCGCCGTCCGGGTGCACCCGCTGGCCGTGGTGCTGGCGATCGCCGCCGGCCTGCTGGTCGCCGGGATCTTCGGGGCCCTGATCGCGGTGCCGCTGATCGCCTGCCTGAACGTGGCCGGCAGCTACCTGTCGCGGCGGCACGAGGGCCCGCGGCCCCCCGAGCCGGAGACCGGCCGGGTGACGGCGCCGGTCCGCGTCGAATGAGGCAGCGCCACCTCCTCCCCACCACTCGCGGCGGGCGCCTGGAGGCGGCCGTCAGGGCAGGGGGATCCGGCCCTCGACGGCGGCCAGCGCGATGTCGGTGCGCCAGTGCGCGTCGGCCAGTCGCACGCCGGCCACCCGCTCGTAGGCCTTCTGCCGCGCCGCGGCCAGGTCGGTGCCGGTGGCGGTGACCGCCTGCACCCGGCCACCGCTGGACCGGACCACGCCGTCGGTGCCCACCGCGGTACCGGCGTGCAGCACGCCCTCGCCGTCCGCGCCGGTGATCGGGTCGCCGGTGCGCGGTCGCTCGGGGTAGCCGGGGGCGGCGACGACGACGGTCACCGCGGCGCCGTCCCGCCAGCGCAGCGGCGGCTGGTCGCCGAGGG
>JAOPWO010000331.1 GCA_025965635.1 Modestobacter sp.
CCCGGCCGCGCGAGCCGGCGGGCCAGCCGCGCCGTCGCCACGCCCAACACCCCCACCGCCGCACCGACCGCGGCCGGCCGGCCGGTCAGCGCGAGCGCCCAGGCCACCGCCGACCACGGCGAGACCACGATCGGCGCCACCGCCGGCCCGTGCCGCTGCGCCAGCAGCACCGCCCCCGTGCCGTAGAACGCCCGCCGGGCCAGCCACTCCCCCGGCTCCCCGCGGTGCTCGTGCGCCACCTCCGCGGCCGGCTCGTACCGCACCCGCCAGCCGGCCGCTACCAGCCGCCACACCAGGTCCACGTCCTCGGCCACCTGCATCGACTCGTCGAAACCGTCCCCCAGGGCGCTCCGGCGCGCCACCAGCGCCGCACTCGGCACGTACGACACCGCCCTGCGCGGCGCGACCGACGCCGGGAACGGCCCCATGTCCAGTGCGCTGGCCACCGCCTCGTAGCGGCTGACCCAGCCGGGGCGGTCCACCGGCACCCCGGTGATCCGCGGCGCGACGAGGGCCAGCCGCGGATCGGCCAGGTGACCGGCCAGCTGCGGCAGCCAGCCGGCCGACGGCACGCAGTCGGAGTCCAGGAACGCCACTACCGGCGTCCGCACCGCCCGCAGCCCGGCGTTCCGGGCCGCGGCCGGCCCTCCCGCCGTGTCGTGCCGGACCAGTCCGGCACCGAACTCCGTCGCCACCGCGGCGACCGCGGATGGTTCCGCGGAACCGTCGTCGACGACCACCACGGGGCAGCCCGCCGTCCCGGGATCCGCGCGCAGCGCAGCCAGCAGCCGGGCCAGCCCGGCCGTGCGGTCCCTCACCGGGACGACGACGCTCACCTCGACCGCACCGGACGGCGGGGCGTCCGGGTGCGCGAGCCCGGCGTCCAGCAGCCGGCCGGCCAGCCCGGCCGTCCGCGCATCACCGACCACCAGCCGATCGCCGGTGAGCAGTGCGTGGGCCGCCGGGGCCAGCCGCAGCAGCCGCAGCGGGGACCCGCCGAGCAACGTGGCACCGCCGTCCCGGCGACGGGTCCGCGGATCCAGCCGGACGGCGAACCCGTCGGGGAGCCGGTCCGCCGACGGGGGCGAGAGGGAACGCATGCGCTGATCGTGCCCGGCGCCGATCGGCACCCGGCCACCGACGGACGACACCGCCGGCAGGTCCGGTGCGGACCTGCCGGCGGCGTCGGCGGGAGCACGGAGCTCAGCGGCTGCTCAGCGGGTGCGCGTCCCGTAGCGCTGCCGGAACTTCTCGACCCGGCCCGCGGTGTCGATGACGCGCTGGTCGCCGGTCCAGAAGGGGTGCGAGGAGGAACTGGTCTCCACCACCACCAGCGGCAGGGTGTCGCCGTCGAGCTCGACGGTCTGGTTCGTGACGACCGTGGACCGCGTGCGGAACGTGGCGCCGGTGGCGCTGTCCCGGAAGACGACGGTGCGGTAGTCGGGGTGGATGCCGTTCCTCATGGTGTTCCTCTCGTCTGCGCGGGACGTCCACCCCCATCGGGGCGGGCTGATCGCGACACCCAGGAGAACCAGCCGGGGCCACCCGCTGTTCCCGCAGGCCGGGCCGCACGCCACGGTGGCCACTTCGTGATCACGTTGTGCTCAGGAGGCGTGCAGCCGGTCGGCGTCAGCGACTGGCTGGCCTTCGTCGACGCCGTCGCCGCCCACCCCGGGTTCGACGGCACCGAGGTGGCCGTGGCCGCCTGCACCGCCGAGGGCCACGCGGTCCTGCTCGACGACGAGACGCTGACCGGTGCGTTCTGCATCGGCACACCCCAGGGCACCCGGCACGCCCTGGAGAACGCCGTCCCGCTGTTCGCCGACACGCGCTGAGGTCGCACCCGTGGAGCACCTGACCCGCAGGGCCGCGCGCACGAGTCGGTGACGACCGCTGATCCCCGGCGATCGACCCGCTCGGCGCGGGCCGGGTGCTCGACGACCTCGCGGAGATCGCCGCAGCGGGGTGACCGCGGCCGGGCGGCTGCCCGGGCTCAGCCCAGCAGCCGCCCGGCGTCGTCCACCCGCCACCCGGCGACGGCGGCCACCAGCCGGTCGACCAGCCCGGCCAGCAGCGCCTGCCCCTCGGCGGCCGACGCCCCCGCAGGATCGCCCAGCACCCCGTTCGGGCTGACCCCGCGCACGCCCTCGGTCCGCAGCCGCGGCAGGAGCTGCCGCAGCGGCGCGGTCGCGCCGGCCTCGGCCAGCTCCTCGCGCACCGTCGTCGGTTCCACGTGCAACACCAGCGACGTCTCCGTCCGGCCGGCGTGCGCGTCGCCCCCGGCCACGCCGCAGGGGAACCAGCCGACGTCGCGCCCCTCGGCGCGCAGCAGGGGCACGGCGGCCCGCAGCGCCTCGAGGTTGCCACCGTGCCCGTTCACCACCAGGAGCCGCCCCGCCCACCGACCCGCCGACCGGCCGTACTCGACCAGCAGCATGGTCAGCGCCGCAGTGCCGATCGACACCGTGCCGGGGAAGCCCTCGTGCTCGCCGCTGGCCCCGTAGGCCAGGGCGGGGGCCAGCAGCGCGCCGTCCAGCGCTGGGACGGCGCGGGTCGCGACCGTGCCCGCGACGACGGTGTCCGTGCCCAGCGGCAGGTGCGGGCCGTGCTGCTCCACCGCCCCCAACGGGACGACGAGCAGCGGCCGACGACCGGTCAGCTCCGGCCACGTGGCGTCGGCCAGCCGGGTCACAGCGCTCACGCCCCTCCCCGGTCCGGTGCTCCGGGCGGGCATGTGCCCGGCGCCCGGCCTGGGCAGGAGGATGGCACGGCCACCGACCGGACCCGCGAGGTCGCCGGGCTGCTGAGGGACGAGCGGATCGGCACGTCCACCAGGGAAGGCGCACACCCCGCCGGGCGGTAGTGGTCAGAGCGTCGCCGCGGTAGCGTGGCACTCAGTGCCACCCTCCGGCCGTGCAGCTGACCGGTGGTCTCACCGGCCCCTGTCGTTGACGGGGCCGCCCGCCCGGCGGCGACCCGCCGTCCGGCGCGACGACGTACGAGTGCAGCAGGAGTTGGCGATGGCGAACCCGTGGTTCGAGTCAGTGGCCGAAGCCCAGCGGCGGGCCAAGAAGCGCCTGCCCAAGGGCGTCTACGGCGCGTTGGTAGCCGGGTCCGAGCGCGGGCTGACCGTCGACGACAACACCGCGGCGTTCGCCGAGCTGGGCTTCGCCCCGCACACCGCCGGGCTGAGCAACGAGCGCAACCTGGGCACCACGATCATGGGCCAGCAGGTGTCCATGCCCGTCATGATCAGCCCCACCGGCGTCCAGGCCGTC
>JAOPWO010000334.1 GCA_025965635.1 Modestobacter sp.
TGCGCGAGCAGGCGCCGGCGGCCGCGCGGACGGCCGCGGGGCGCCCGCAGCGGGCGGCGAACTCGGTGTAGGTCTCCGGCTGCCCCGGCGGCACCGTGCGCAGCACCTCCCAGGCGTCCTCGAGGAACGGCCCGGAGCGCTGGCGCACGGCGACGGCATCGATAGCGGTCACGTCGCCGGCGCAGAACGCCTCGACCGTGTCGAGGACCGGCAGCTGCTCGGCGTGCTCCACCCAGGTCGGGCGGAGCGACCGGTGGACCACCGGGAGCAGTTCGCTGACGTCGTCGGTCCAGCCGCTGGCGAGCACCACGTCGCGGCCCTCGTGCGTGCAGACCACGACGGTGAACGGCCCGGGTGGGGTGGCCGTGGTGGCGTACCGGGCCGGGGGGTGGTGGCTCATGAGGCGCTCCGATCGGGGGACGGGCGGCGGGTGAACAGGTCGGGCACGGCCAGCGCCCACAGGTGCATCACGGCGTACGAGCGCCACGGCCGCCACCGGGTGGCTGCGTCGGCGTCCGAGCTGTCCAGGGTCCTCAGGCTGCGCCGCAGCGCAAGGTCTGCGGGCAGCCAGACGTCGGGATCGGCTAGTCCGCGCAACGCCACCAGGGCGGCGGTCCACGGCCCGATGCCGGGCAGTGCGAGGAGGGCGCGGGCGGCCTCGTCCCGGTCGACGCCCGGACCCAGCGCCAGGGAGCCGTCGGACAGGGCGCCGGCCAGGCTCGTCACCGTGCGGCGCCGGGCGCTGGTCAGCCCGATCGTGCCGAGGTCGGCGTCGGCGAGCGCCGCCGGACGCGGGAACGAGTGGGTCAGGCTGCCCACCGGTTCGCGCAGGGGCTCGCCGGCGGCGCGCACCAGTCGGGCGGTGAGGGTGCGCGCGCCGGCGATCGAGACCTGCTGGCCGAGGACGGCCCGGACGGCGGTCTCCATGGCGTCGGGAGAGGTGGGCACCCGCCGTCCCGGTGCCGCGGCGACGAGCACGGACAGCGCCGGGTCGGCGCCCAGCACCTCGTCCACGGCGGTGGGGTCGGCGTCCAGGTCCAGCAGCCGGCGGCACCGGGCGACCGCCGTCCCGAGGTCGCGCAGCTCGGTGAGCTGCAGCCGGGCGGTGACGGAGGTGCCGGTGCCGGGGGTGAGCCGGACGACGGCGGGTCCGTGCGGCAGGTCGAGCACGCGGGAGAACGTCGTCCCGTCCCACTCCTCCAGCCCCGGGACCGCGTGCGCACCGAGGAACAGCAGCACCTCGTCGGCGGCGAAGGGGGCGCGCGCGGCCAGGCGCAGGGTGAGCCAGCCGGGGCTGCCATCCTTGCTGCGGTGCACCGCCGGGCGCAGCGCGGACGGCGTGGTGGCGAAGACCGCGCGCACGGTGTCGTTGAACTGCCGGATGCTGGCGAAGCCGGCGGCGAACGCGACCTCGGTCATCGACAGCGACGTGGTCCCGATGAGCAGCCGGGCGGTCTGCGCGCGCTGCGCGCGGGCCAGCGCCAGGGCGCCCACGCCGAGCTCGGCGACGAGCAGGCGGTGGAGCTGCCGCTCGGAGTAGCCGAGCCGGGCGGCCAGGCCGGGAACACCGCTGCGCTCCACCTCGCCGTCCGCGATCAGCCGCATGGCCCGGCCGACGACGTCGGCGCGGACGTCCCACTCCGGTGAACCGGGGACGGCGTCGGGCCGGCAGCGGCGGCACGCCCGGAACCCGGCTGCCTGGGCGCCGGCCGCGGTCGGGAAGAACGAGACGTTGTGCGGCAGTGGCGTGCGCGCGGGGCACGACGGGCGGCAGTAGATGCCGGTCGTGTGCACACCGGTGACGAACCAGCCGTCGAAGCGCGCGTCGCGGCTGGCGACCGCGCGGTAGCGGCGCTCGACGTCCACGGTCTCCGGCATGCGTCGAGGATGCCAGTGCGACGGGCGGCTGACCGGCGGCTTTCGGACGTCGCCGTGGACGCCGCCGCCCACCGACCGGTGGGCGCCGGGACCCACGCATCGGGGGTCCCGCAGGCACTTCCCCGGCGACGGGCTCCGTGCAAGACGACGACGGAGTGGCCGGCAGCTGTCCAGGGGCGAGGCCACGGTGACGACGCACCTGTTTCGGGTGTCGCGAAGCTCGGCGTCGACGACCGGACCCGGGCGGTGCTGGTGGCCGTGCAGCGGAGGCTGCTTCCGGGGCCCGGATCGGCCCGTCGACATACCGCTGAGCTGGACTTTTGTGTTGTGCCAGCCGTCGGTTCGCGATAAACTTCGAACAGACGTTCGACTCGTGCGGGAGGTGTCATGGGCGAGCTGGCCTCGGCCCTGGACTCCCTGGCGGCCGACGACCTGAAGCCGATGTCCGGGCCGCAGCTGCTGGACCGGTTGGGTGAGCTGCTGGTGGTGCAGAACCGTCTGGCGGCCGAGGTGATCCGCACGGTGCGGGAGTGCGAGCTGACCCAGGCGGCCGGGTACGACGGGCTGAAGACGATGCAGTCGTGGCTGCGCGGCCACGGCCGGCTGTCGTCGGCTGCCGCGTCCCGGATGGTGCACTCGGGTCGGGCGTTGGAGCACCTGCCGGCCGTCGCCGCGGGTTTCGCCGCCGGCGAGGTGACCGCCGAGCAGGTCGCGGTGATCGCGCCCATCGCGGCCGCCGAGAAGCTCGCAGCCGCCGCCGACCGGGACGTCGACGTGGCCGCGGTGGAGCGCGACCTGTCCGCGGTCGCCGCCACGGCACCGCACGACGAGCTGCAGGACGTGGTGAAGGTCTATCTGGCCGCGCTGGACCCTGACGGGCCCGAGCCCGACCCGACCGAGGGCCGGCGGTTGAGCATCGGGAAGCACGCCGATGGCCGCATCTCCGGCCGGTTCGACCTGGACGCGGTGGGTGGGGAGAAGCTGCAGGCGGCGTTGGAGTCGATCGTGCAGGCTGTCCGCCCGGAACGGGACACCAGGACGCGCGCCCAGCAGCAGGCCGACGCGCTGGTGCAGCTGGCCGACAACGCTCTCGCCAGCGGTCAGCTGCCCTCCTTGCGGACGGTGAAGCCGCAGGTGATCGTGACCATCCCGCTGGAGGACCTGGTCGACCCCTCGACCGGCCCGGGGGCGGCGACCACCGGCTTCGGGGCGGTGCTCTCCGCTGCCCGGGCCCGGTGGGTGGCTTGCGACGCCGGCATCACCCGCGTGGTGCTGGACCCCGACGGAGTGCCGCTGGACTACGGCCGCACCAAGCGCCTGGTCACCGCCGGGCTGCGCAAGGCGGTGGAGATCCGCGACCGGCACTGCGTGTTCGCCGGCTGCTCTGCACCGAGCCACTGGTGCGACGTCCACCACGTGGCCGAGTGGCTCGCCGACCAGGGCGAGACATCGCTGCAGAACTCAGCGCTGCTCTGCGAACGCCACCACACGAAGGTCCACCACGGGTTCCGGGTCGAACGGCCGCCCGACGGGCGCTGGCGCACCTACCGCCCCGACGACACCGAGATCATCATCGGCCCACGGCTGTAGCTCAGCGCCGTCCGTAAGCTGGTCTCCCGTGAGTCTCTCCATCGGCATCGTCGGTCTGCCCAACGTCGGCAAGTCCACGCTGTTCAACGCGCTGACCAAGAACGACGTGCTGGCCGCGAACTACCCGTTCGCGACCATCGAGCCGAACGTCGGTGTGGTGGGCGTCCCCGACCCGCGGCTGGCGAAGCTGGCAGAGGTGTTCGGCTCGCAGAAGATCATCCCGGCGACGGTGTCGTTCGTGGACATCGCCGGGATCGTGCGCGGCGCCAGCGAGGGTCAGGGGCTGGGCAACAAGTTCCTGGCCAACATCCGCGAGAGCGACGCGATCTGCCAGGTGATCCGGGTGTTCACCGACCCCGACGTGGTGCACGTCGACGGCAAGGTGTCGCCGGCCGACGACATCGAGACGATCAACACCGAGCTGCTCCTGGCCGACCTGCAGACGCTGGAGAAGGCGATCCCGCGGCTGGAGAAGGAGATGCGCAAGGACAAGGAGCGCGTTCCGCTGCACGCGGCCGCCGTCGCGGCGCAGGAGATCCTGAACTCCGGGCGCACGCTGTTCTCCGCCGGCGTCGACGCCCAGCCGCTGGGCGAGCTCGGCCTGATGACCACCAAGCCGTTCCTCTACGTGTTCAACGTCGACGAGGAGGAGTTGGCCAACGAGACGCTGATCGCCGAGCTGCGCGCGCTGGTGGCGCCGGCCGAGGCGATCCTGCTGGACGCCAAGATCGAGGCCGAGCTCGCCGAGCTGCCCGCCGAGGAGGCCGCCGAGCTGCTGGCGGGCATCGGTCAGGACGAGCCCGGACTGGACCAGCTCGCACGGGTCGGCTTCGCCACCCTGGGGCTGCAGACCTACCTGACTGCCGGGCCCAAGGAGTCGCGCGCCTGGACGATCCCGGTCGGCGCCACGGCGCCGCAGGCCGCCGGCGTCATCCACTCCGACTTCCAGCGCGGCTTCATCAAGGCCGAGGTCGTCTCCTTCGACCAGCTGATCGAGGCCGGCTCCATGGCCGAGGCCAAGAAGCAGGGCTGGGTGCGGATCGAGGGCAAGGACTACGTGATGGCGGACGGTGACGTCGTGGAGTTCCGCTTCAACGTGTGACGGGCACCGATGCGCAGGTCAGCGCGCTGTGACCGTGCTCCAGTCCACATCCGGTCCGCGCTTGCGTGAGCACGGCCTGCGCGGCGGCCCGGGTGCGGTCCTCGGTGCTGGGCCACCCGCGACCAGCTGCGCCTGGCGATCGTCGTCGGATCGAGAAGACCTACCACCGCCGCCGACGCCAAGACACCCTCGGCCGCACGGGCCCCATCGAGTTCGAGTCCCTGACCAGGGCCCGCTCACGCGGCCGCACTCCACCTGCCCAACCGAGTCGACGAAAGCCGGGGAGAAATCCCCCGTGGGGGTGCCTCACCCGTCACACGGGTTCAGGTCGGCGTCGTGAATGCCGACCTTGGGGTCATGCGAGGGGCACTGGGCGGCGGGATCAGCGGGGCAGAGGCGCGGCCACGATGGCGGGCATGGCTGGGGACGGGCGGCTGGTACCTGGCCGCGGCGGTCGGGCTGGGGATCGTGGTCCTGCTGCTCGAGGAGGTGCTGATCTCCCGGGCGGTGAGCCAGATGGCTCGCAGCGAGGACATGGCGGGACAAGTAACCACGGTGCAGATCGAGTCGGACCGTGTGCTGGATCTTCTGGCAGAGGCGGAGTCGGGGCAGCGCGGTTACCTGGTCACCGGCCAGCCGGGTTTCCTCGAGTCCTACGAGGCCGCGGTGGCGCAGGTGCCGGCCGCGTTGGACGGCCTGTCGCAGCTGGAGACGGGGTTCGACGATCAGCACGGCCACATTCAGCAGCTGGACGAGTTGGCCGCCGCGAAGCTCCGGGAGCTCGCATCCGCTGTGGAGCAGGGGCGCACGGGCGACGAGGCAGCTGCGGCGGCGACGATCGCCGGCCGGGACCGGCAGCTCATGGCCGAGATCCGAGCAGTGGACGCCGCGCTGGCCGAGGATCTGGACGCCGAGGTCGCCACCCAGTCCGAACGCTCGACGCAGGCGCTGGAACGGGCGGGGTGGGTGGGCGACACGGGCTCCGCGTTGGGCTTGCTGCTGCTGGTGGCGATGCTCGGGCTGCTGCGGCACCGTGGCCGCCTGGAGCGCCGTCACGCCGAGGACGCCCAGGAGCGGGAGAACCTGCTGGGGAAGCTGGCGCACCTGGCCACCCACGACGCGCTGACGGGTCTGCCGAACCGGCGGCTGCTGCGCGACCGCATCGATCAGGCGCTTGCCCGCAACTCGCAGGACCGAACGCTGATCGCGGTGTTCTTCATCGACCTGGACCACTTCAAGCACGTCAACGACAGCCGCGGCCACGCGGTCGGGGACGAGGTGCTGGCCGAGACCGCGCGCCGGCTACGGGCCGAGCTGCGCGCTGCCGACACGCTGGCCCGGGTCGGCGGGGACGAATTCGTCGTCGTCTGCGAGGGACTGGCCAGCGCCGCAGAGGCCGACGAGATCGCCGCGGTGCTGGCCGGCCGGCTGGCCGGCGGCCTCGAGGTCGCCGGCCAGCGGACGCCGGTGTCGTTCAGCCTGGGCGTGGTGGTCGCTGCGCACGACCGCATCTACGGTGAGGCCGCCCCCCGGGCCCTGACCGCTGAGGCGTTGCTCAACGCTGCCGACGCCGCCATGTACGCCGCCAAGGAGGCCGGCCGGGCGCAATGGCGGCATTACGACCCCGCTGAGGCCCGCCGACGCACCGACCGCGACGGCCTCGCGGCGGACCTCGGGATCGCACTGGCCGAGGGGCAGCTGTCGCTGGCTTACCAACCGCTCGTCAACCTGGCCGGGAACGAGCCGGTCGGGGTGGAGGCGCTGCTGCGCTGGGACCACCCCACCCGCGGGCCGGTACCGCCGGCAACTTTCATCCCGGTGGCCGAGGACTCCGGTCTCATCGTGCCGATCGGCACCTTCGTGCTCCGGGAGGCCTGCGCCCAGGTCGGCGCGTGGAACGCGCTGCGGCGGAGCCATGGCCGGCCGCCGCTCTACGCGTCGGTGAACGTGTCGGCCCGCCAGCTGCTCGACCCTGACTTCGTCGACCTGCTGGAGCGCACCTTCCGCGATTCCGGGCTTTCGGCCGAGCTGCTCACCCTGGAGATCACCGAGGGTGTCCTGATCGACAGCGTCAACGGCGCCGCCGACCGGCTCGAACAGATCGCCGCCACCGGCGTCCGTCTGGCCCTCGACGACTTCGGCACCGGTTACTCCTCGCTGTCCTACCTGCGCCGCTTCCCCATCGAGACCATCAAGGTCGACCGTTCGTTCACCGCTGGCCTCGGGCACTCCGACGCTGACGAGGCCATCATCAGCGCCGTCGTCAGCTTGGCCGACCGGCTGGGCCGCCGCGTCCTCGTCGAGGGCATCGAGACCCCCGACCAGGCCCGACACGTCACCCACCTGGGCGCCCACCTCGGCCAGGGCTATCTGTACGGTCGGCCCACCAACGCCGACCAGCTCCACGGCATGCTGACCGCAAGCCCCGACCCTCGGCCGGCGTTGGACGGGGCAGTCCCCGCAGCAACCGGCGCATCCTGATCCAGCTCGGCGCGCGGCGTGGTGGCCGGGGATGGAGTCGGCGTACCTGGTCGTCAGGCGCTCGAGTTCAACCGCCGGGCAGTGGGCGGCGAGGTGCTGGGCGAGCAGATCGACCAGTGACGGCGCCAGGTGGTCCTGCCGCTCGCTGCCGTGCTCGGGTGCGGAAGGGGCCGGCGGCAGCTTGGAGGAGGCGCCCACCTGAGCCGGAGTGGGCAGCGTCATGGCGGTCGCCACCCGGCCCGGCCGGCAGACCTTCGCCGAGTGCTACGCGGAGTGGTCGGACCGCCAGGTGTGCGCGCCGGTCACCGAGGCCGCGATGAGCCTGGCCGGCGCCGGGGTCGACGGAGGTGCCGGTGACCATGGCAGCGGTGACCTCGTCCAGTCACCGCTGGCGTCGGCCGTCCGGTCGAGCTGCTGGCCATGCCCGCTGCCTCGTCCACCCGGCCGGGCCGGGCCCCCGACCCGGCACCGACGAGCGGCACCTGGACGGCGCGGCAATCCGTGGATGGGAGACAGCCTGTGGATGCCGTCATCAGCGGCGGCCCGGCTCAGAGAGCGGCCCGGCGTTCCCGCCGGTCGTGCACCAACGTCGTGACGTCGGCGTCGCTGGGTCGGCGTCGTCCACCGCGTCCGCCCTCGTCCGCGTCGGTCGGCGCTCATGCCAGGCAGGTCAGAGGCCGTCC
>JAOPWO010000349.1 GCA_025965635.1 Modestobacter sp.
GTCGTCTCCGGCGGGGACGTGGCCAGCCTCCCGTTCCGGAGCCTGGCCGCGTTCGTCGAGGGGCTGCTGGAGATCGAGTCGGTCCGCGACGTCCGGCTGGCCACCAAGGCGCTGATGGGGCTGCCCCAGCACTGGCTGCAGCCGCACGTGGTCGACGGGATGGCTGCGCTGGCCGCCACCGCCCGGTCCCGCGGGGTGTCCCTGGCGGTGCACACCCATGTCGACGCCGCCCAGTCGGTGACCCCGCTGGTGGCCGAGGCGTCCCGCGGTCTGCTGGCCGCCGGGGTGCGGGACGTGCGCAACCAGGGCGTGCTGCTGGCCGGGGTGAACGACACCGCCGGGCACCTGCTCGACCTGTGCTTCGCACTTACATGTGCGACATGGTCCCCAGCGCCGAGCACTGGAGGGTGCCGTTGTCCCGGGCCCGGACGCTGCAGCACGATCTGATGGGCTACCTGCCCGGCTTCGCGACGCCGCGGATCGTCTGCGACGTGCCCTGCGTCGGGAAGCGCTGGGTGCACCAGGTCGACGAGTACGACCGCGAGCGCGGCATCAGCTGGTGGACGACGAACCACCGCACCGGCATCGAGCGCACCGACTCCGGCGCCCTGCAGCGGCGCTACGCCTGCTACGACCCGATCCGCACCCTCCCCGAGTCGGGCCGGGCCTGGTGGGCCGAACAGCGGACCGCGCCGTTGGTCCCGGTCGCCTGAGCAGGGCCGCGTTTCCCGGCCCTCGGGCGGCGGTACCGCGCTCCGATGGAGGTGCTGTGCACGGCCCGGCTGCGGCTCCGGGCGTGGACGACGGAGCCCGGCGACCTCGCCCGGCTCGAGGACCTCTACGGCCGCACGGAGGTGACCCGCTGGCTGGGTGGCCCGCCGAGCTGCTCGGTCAGGGAGCTGGTGGTGCGCTGGCGGCGGGTGCACGAGCTGAACGCGCTGCACGGCTGCTGGGCGATCGAACCGGGCGGGGGGGTCCCACCGGCGGGCACGGTGCTGCTCAAGCCGCTGCCCAACGGCGTCGGCGAGGTGGAGGTGGGCTGGCACCTGCACCCGGACTGCTGGGGGAACGGCTACGCCACCGAGGCGGCCCGGGCGGTCGTCGACCGCGGGTTCGACGGCGGGCTGCCCGAGGTCTACGCCGTCGTCCGGCCGGGCAATGAGGCGTCGCTGGCGGTCTGCCGCCGGCTGGGCATGACGCCGCTGGGCCGGGTGCGGCGCTGGTACGACGTCGAACTGGAGGCCTTCCGGCTGGTCGCGCCGGAGTGAGTGGAGCGGATCCGTCGGCGGACACCCACGGATCTTCCCGACGGGAGGCGGAGATGGACTGGGCCGCGGATCCGGGCGCCTGGCTGAGCCGGTTGGTGTCCACCCGCGGCCTCGCGCTGGTCTACCTCATCGCCTTCGTCGCCGCGCTCCGGCAGTTCCGGCCGCTCATCGGCACCTCGGGGCTCACCCCGGTCCCCCGGTACCTGGCCCGGACGACGTTCCGCCGGTCGCCGAGCCTGTTCCACCTGCACTGGTCGGACCGCTTCTTCGCCGGCTGCTGCTGGGCCGGCATCGGACTCTCCGCGGGTGCGCTGCTCGGTCTGGCCGACCGGTTGCCGCTGTCCGGCTGGATGGCGTGGTGGCTGGTGCTCTGGGCGCTGTACCTGTCCATCATCAACGTGGGGCAGGTCTGGTACGGCTTCGGCTGGGAGACGCTGCTGGTGGAGGCCGGCTTCCTGGCCGTCTTCCTCGGCCCGGCGTCGGTCGCGCCGCCGCTGCTGGTGCTGTGGCTGCTGCGCTGGCTGCTGTTCCGGCTGGAGTTCGGCGCCGGGCTGATCAAGATGCGCGGTGACCGGTGCTGGCGGGATCTGACCTGCCTGCACTACCACCACGAGACCCAGCCCCTGCCCAACCCGGCCAGCTGGTGGTTCCACCGGCTCCCGCCGCGGCTGCACCGGGTCGAGGTGCTGGCCAACCACGCGACCCAGCTGGTCGTCGTCTTCGGGCTGCTGGCCCCGCAGCCGGTGGCCGGTGTCGCCGCGCTGATCATGGTGGTCACCCAGGGCTACCTCATCCTGAGCGGCAACTTCGCCTGGCTGAACCTGTTGACGCTGGTCATCGCGCTCTCGGTGGTCCCCGGTAGCTGGTACGCCGCCGTCCTGCCGACCGACCCACCGGCCGAGCTGGACTCCCCCGCGTGGTTCTCCGTCCTGACCGTCGTCCTCACCGTGGTCGTCGCGGTGCTGAGCCGGGCGCCGGTGCGCAACCTGCTGTCGCCTCGGCAGCGGATGAACACCAGCTACGACCCGCTGCGCCTGGTCAACAGCTACGGCGCCTTCGGATCGGTGACCCGCCGGCGCTACGAGGTCGTCCTGGAGGCCACCGACGACCCCGCCCCCGGCCCGGCCACCGTCTGGCGCGAGTACGAGTTCCGCGGCAAGCCCGGTGACCCGCGGCGCCGGCCACCGCAGGTCGCGCCCTACCACCTGCGGCTGGACTGGCTGATGTGGTTCGTCGGCATCGACCCGGGCTACGGCCGGGGATGGCTGACGGCGTTGCTGCACCAACTGCTGGCCGCCGACCCCGCGACGCTGCGGCTGCTGCGGTCCGCGCCGTTCGGGTCGACCCCGCCATCCGCCGTGCGGGCGGTGCAGTACCGCTACCGGTTCACCACGCCGGCCGAACGACGCGAGTCAGGCGCCTGGTGGCACCGCGAGCCGATGGGCCTGCTGGCCGGTCCGGTGACGCTCAGCGGCCGCGGCGCCGGGTGACCAGGGCGGCGAGCCGCTTGACGCCCTTCACCGGGTGCGGCATGTGCACCTTGTGGCCGGCGGCGTGCCGTAGGTCGATGACGGCGGCCTCTTCCAGCGTGGGGGCGGTGCCGCCCAGGTGCTGCGGGAGCCACCACCGGTCGTCGGGCCCGGCCGGTTCGTCGGGGTAGCTGCGCTGCGCCTCGGCGACCAACTCCTCCATCGCGGCCTTGGTGCGCCGCAACAGGGCCTGCACCTTCTCCCCCGGCTGCGGCACGAGCGGCTCGCCGATGAGGACGGTGATCGGGACCCCGCGGCGGAAGACCACGGGGTGCCCCTTGGTGAAGACCCGCTGCCCACCCCACACGGCGGCCGGCACGATCGGCACCCCGGCGTCCACGGCCATCCGGGCGGCGCCGGCCTTGAGGTCCTTCACGGTGAACGAGCTGCTGATCGTCGCCTCCGGGAACACCCCGATCACCTCACCGGCCCGGAGCGCACGCACCGCCGCCTCGAACGCCGCCGTGCCCGCCTTGCGGTCGACCGGGATGTGCTGCATGGCGCGCATGAACGGCCCGGAGGCCCGGTGGTGGAACACCGACGCCTTGGCCATGAACCGCACCAGCCGGTGCTGGGGCAGCGCGCCCAGGCCGAGGAAGGTGAAGTCCAGGTAACTGACGTGGTTGCTGCACACGATCGCGCCACCGGTGGTGGGCACGTGCTCGGAGCCGCGGACGTCGAACCGGAAGCCGAACAGCCGGAAGACGACCAGCGCGAACCGGATGACCAGCCGGTAGGGCCGGTCCCGCGGGTCGGGGTGCGGGCCGAAGAGGTCACGGCGCACGACGTCGCGCCAGCTCGCGGAGTACATGGTCCGGACCCTAACCGGCCGCGTGCTGCGGAGCCGGGTCGTCCCGCAGTCGGGCCCCGCGGGTCCCGGTCACCGCCGCGGACGACAGCGGGCAGGTCGGCGGTCCACGTGCACGTCCCGTTTGCGGTACCGGCCCGCCACCGCCCGGCGGCGCTGCCGACAGGCCGGTCACGCAGTCCGGCCACGCGATGGGCGGACCGGTCGGGTTGCTGCGTGGTTGCGCCCGCAGGGCGGGTGGGTCGACAACGGTGCGAGCGGGCCGACCGTTGTCGGCCTCGATGTTGGGGATAACGGTAGTATTGCGACATGACAGCCAGGTGGGAGCAGCCGCTGCCCGACATGCCGGCTCCTCCCCCGGCCCGCGCCTGGGGCAGGCTGCGCCCGCCCGAGCACTACGAGGTCCAGTGGCGCCGGCTCGTGGACGCCGCCCTGGAGCTCGGCCTGGGGCCCGACCAGCTGGCCGAGACGGGGCTGGACCCGCTGGCCGCCGCCCGGGGATGGAAGCCGGCAACCGTCACGCTGTACAGCAAGGTGGCCCGCTACGGCGGGATCGCACTGCCCCTCCCCCGCACTCCGGAACCGGACCCCAGGACCCTCGACCTGCGCCCGCTGACCCAGGCCCGCGGGGGCGACGCCGAGCACCTGCGGGCCGTGTGCTGGTGCGCCATCGCGCTCAGCTGGCCGGCGCCGATCGCCCAGTTCCGCGACCTGCGCCGCGAACAGGTCCGGGCCACGTCCCGGCGGCTCGTCATCAGCACCGACGACGGTCAGTGGCAGGTGTCCGGCGCGCTCGCCGCCTGGCACGCCTGGGAGTCGCTGCGCAGCCGCTTCCCCGCCCTGGCGGCCAGCCCCTGGGTGCTGCCGGCGTTGCGCCGCGGACCGGGGTTGGCGTCCTCGGTGGGCGGGCGGCTGTCCCCGCAGGCCCTCCAGGTCACCTTCGCCAAGCACGCCGTCCGGACGGCGGTGCACCTGCAGGCCACCACTCCGGCCAGCCGCCGGAGCGCCGTCGACGAGGTGGCCGCCGGGTACCTCACCCTCTCCTACGACTCCTACCGCCGACTCGCCCTGGCCGGCGGCGCCGCCCCGGTGGCCGCGCGGGGAGCCACGCGGGCGCTGCGCAACGTCAGCCGCACACCCCGGGGGGCGGGCTGACCGCTCAGCAGAGGGCCGACTGCTCGGCTTCGCGGCCGGCCGCCGGCACGTACGCCCCCGCCCGTACAGCGCCGTGCAGCGGCTGACCAGCGACGGATGCTCCCGGGCCAGCCAGGCGGTGAACCACTCCCGGGCGCCGGGCAGCACGCCGTGGGCGTGCTGATCGCTCCCGCTACGTCGTCGCCACGCTCCGGCGGGACGACGCCGCGATACGTCCGCCGGCCGTCCAGCCAGGGCCGCATCACACGGCTGGGCGGTCCTCGTAGTAGGTGGACAGCACCACGGTGGTGCGGGTGGTCACGTTGGCGACCCGACGGATCTCGGCCAGCAGCGCCTCCAGCGCGTCGGGCCCGGCCACCCGCACCTTGAGCACGTAGCTCTCCACGCCGGCCACCGAGTGGCACGCCTCGATCGCCGGCAGTCCGGCGAGCAGCGCGGGGGCGTCGTCGGGCTGAGCGACGTCGATCGGGGTGATCGACACGAACGCCGTCAGCGGCAGTCCGACGGCCTTGGCCGGGACCTTGGCCGAGTAGCCGGTGATCAGGCCGCGCTGCTCGAGCCGGCGGACCCGCTGGTGCACCGCCGACACCGACAGGCCCACCCGCTCGGCCAGCTCGGTGTAGCTGGCCCGGCCGTCCCGGGCCAGCGCGCTCAGCAGTGCCCGGTCGACGTCGGGGGTGGCCTGCGGGGTGCCCCCGCCGGCGACCGGCTCAGCCGGGGAGTTCGACGAGCTCACGGGGACCCTCGTTCAGGACACGGACGCCGTCGTCGGTGCAGACCACGATGTCCTCGATCCGGGCGCCGCAGCGGCCGGCGAGGTAGATGCCGGGCTCGACGGAGAACGCCATGCCCGGCTCGATCGGCAGGTCGTTGCCCGCGACGACGTACGGCGCCTCGTGGGTGTCCAGGCCGATGCCGTGCCCGGTGCGGTGGATGAAGTGCTCGCCCCATCCGGCCTGGGTGATCACGTCCCGGGCCACGGCGTCCACCTGCTCGCAGGTCACCCCCGGCCGCACGGCCGCCGTCGCTGCCTCCTGGGCCCGCTGCAGCACCGCGTACCACTCGGCCACCTCGGGGGTGGCCTGGCCGCCCACGACGTAGGTGCGGGTGCAGTCGGACCGGTAGCCGGTGGCGGTCTCGCCACCGATGTCGACGACGACGAGGTCGCCAGCCTGCACGAGCCGGTCGGACAGCTCGTGGTGCGGGCTGGCGCCGTTGGGCCCTGAGCCGACGATGGTGAAGTCCACGCCCACGTGGCCCTCGGCCAGGATCGCCGCGGCGATGTCGGTCCCGACCGCAGCCTCGGTGCGGCCCACCCGGAGCCACTCCCCCATCGCCGCGTGCACCCGGTCGATCGCCGCTCCGGCGCGGGCGAGCTCCTCGACCTCGGCCGGCGTCTTCACCATGCGCAGCCGGTCGAGCACCGGGCCGGCCAGTTCCAGCGCCGCGCCGGGGACCGCCCGCTGCACGCCCAGCGCGTGCT
>JAOPWO010000351.1 GCA_025965635.1 Modestobacter sp.
GGCGTGCCGACCCGAGCTGCCGGGGGCACCGGCCGGGACGGGTGCCGCCGGAGCGGCCGGCACCACGGCGAGCTGGGGCGAGGTCCGGGGCAGGGGCGAGCCCTCGGAAGTGCGGCGGTACGGCGTCGGCCGGTGGACCCGAGCGCGGACCTCCGGCGCCTTCGCCGTCAGCGGTGTCGCCTCGACCGCCGTGACCAGCCGGTCGAGCACGGCGTCAGGGTCGCCGAGCCAGGACGGCAGCCACACCCGCTCCACCGCCGGCCAGCCCAGCATCCCGCGCAGCACGTCGACGGGCAGCCCGTCCCGGTCACCGGCGGTCCGCCGACCGGCCCAGGCGGCGCCGTCGAGCAGCACGGCCAGCACCGGGACGTCCGGCGCGGAGGCGCGGGCGACGGCCAGGTCGACCCGGAACTCGGAGAGCCCGACGTCGGTGCGCACCACCAGGCCGCGGAACCGCAGCGCGGCCGCGATCTCCTCGCGGTGCCGGTCGGGGGCCGGCGCCTGGTGCGGGGCGCGGGTCAGCCCGTCGGTGCCCATGGCGGCCAGGTCCAGGTAGGCGCGCAGGTGCTTGACGCCGACCGACGCGGTGTCCTCCGCCCGCAGCTGCTCGGGGGCGAAGGAGCAGAACACCACGACCTGCCGCCGGGCCCGGGTGACCGCCACGTTCAGCCGCCGCTCGCCACCGGTCCGGTTGAGCGGACCGAAGTTCAGCGGCAGCTGGCCCCGCGCGTCGGGGCTGAAGCCGGTGGAGAAGAAGACGACGTCCCGCTCGTCGCCCTGCACGTTCTCCAGGTTCTTCACGAACAGGCCCTCGCCGTCGGTGCGGTCGAGGGCCTCGACCACCCGCTCGTTGCCGGCGTCGCGGAGCAGCTCCTCGATGTGGGTGCGTTGCTGCGCGTTGAAGGTCACCACGCCGATCGAGGGCAGCAGGTCAGTGGCGGCGTCGAACCGGCGCAGCACCTCGGCCACCACCGCCGCTGCCTCGACCGGGTTGGTGCGCAGCAACCTGCCCGAGCCCGACCGGTGGAACGTGCCGCCCACCTGGACCAGCGACACCCCGCGGCCGTCGGCGCCCGAGGACGCGGCACCGGCCACCGGCGCCGGGAAGGAGGAGAGCCGGCGCTCGTAGTACTCGGCGTTGCTGAACGCGATCAGCGACTCGTCCTGGCTGCGGTAGTGCCAGGACAGCCAGTGCCGCGGCACCTGCGCCCGCACGCACTCCGACAGGATCGACTCCTCGTCCTGGACGGCACCGGCGTCCTCGACCAGCTCGCCGTCGGCACCGTCCGCGCCGTCGCCGCTCGCGGCGGGCTCGGCGACCGACGTGGGCGGCATCTGCTTGCTGTCGCCGACGACGACAGCGGCCCGGGCCCGGCCCAGCGCGCCCACGGCGTCGGCTACCCGGATCTGCGAGGCCTCGTCGAACACCACCAGGTCGAACAGGCCGCTGACCGCGGGGACGAACCGGGCCACCGAGTCGGGGCTGACCAGCACGCAGGGCATCAGCGTGGTGATCAGGTCACCGTGGGTGGTGAGCAGCCCGCGCACGCCCAGGCCGCCGCGGGTGCGGTCGAGCTCGGCGCGCAGCGCGCCCACCTGCCCGTCGGCGGACGCCGGGTCGACGGACCGGGCGGCCAGCACACCGGCGGGCAGCGCGGTCACCAGGTGCTCGCGCACCGCCGAGGACGCGGTGGCGAACCGGCTGATCATCCGCTCGTGCAGCTCGGCGTCGAACTGGCCCAGGCCGGTGGCCTCGCGACGCTCGACGACCGAGGCCTCGGCCAGGCCGCGGTCCAGCGCCCGCAGGGCGTCCTCGGCGCGCACCGACCCGGTCAGCAGGGCGGCGCGGGCCTCGGTGAGGCCGGCCGCGCGCAACGGCTCGAGGGTGTCCAGCAGGCTGACCCAGCGGCGCAGCGACATCGGGTGCGTGTACTCGACGCCGCGTTCGGGGCGGGTCATCGCCCACCGCAGCACCAGCCCGTCGGTGCCGCTCCACGACTCCAGCTGGGCCGAGCCGGTCGCGCAGGTGGCCAGCAGCAGCCGCAGCGCGTCCCGGGAGCGGGCGACGGACCCCACCGCGGCCGGGTCGACGTCCGGCGCGCCGGCCAGGTACTTCCGCAGCGCGACGGCGAAGGCACCGGTGCCCCCCACGGCGGCGGCGGACCGGCGCAGCCAGACCACCTCGGCGTCGAGCAGGAAGCGGCCGGTGTCCAGGAACGGGTTCCAGGTCGCGGGCACGCGCAGTCCCGGGACGGCGGCGGCGCGGGTGGCCAGCGCCTGCACCGCGTTCTGCACCCGGAACAGCGCCGCGGTCAGCTCCGGGACGTCGGCGCGGCGCACCCGGACGCCGGGCTGCAACGCCGACGCCAGCTGGGCGCGGACCGCGCCGAGCTTGCCGTGCCGGCTCAGCCGTCCGGTGGCGGCGGCGGTCTGCGCCTTGAGGAAGAGCTGTCCCAGCGGCAGGGCGAGCGCCTCGGGCAGCGCCACGTCCAGTCCCGGGTGCGCCGCGCCGACCAGGGCCGCGACCTCACCGGTGACCGCGTCGGCGGCCGCCGCCCACCGCTGGGAGCGGACCTCGTCCAGCACCTCGAGCGGCATCGTCGGGCCGGCCAGCACGTGCACCAGGGTGTCCAGCTGCTCCGGCGTCCGGACCGCCCGCAGCAGGGCGGCCAGCGGGCCCTCCGCCGGCAGTGCGCGGATGGCCCGGTCCACCTCGACCGCGGCCTGCTGCACCGCGGTGATGTCGACCTCGACCGTGTCGATGAACGCCCACGCGTGCCCGGCCGAGGGGCGGGCGAGCTCGGCGATGTCGGGCAGCAGGGCCAGCGCGCGGCGCACCGCGGTGACGGTCTCGGCGGAGGCCCCGGCCACGAAGGCCGGCGGCACGGGCAGCGCCGCGACGTCCTCGCCGGCCGAGAGCACAGCGGTGCGGGCCGAGTAGAACGACAGCCCGACGGCGTTGAGGGAGTGCAGCCGCTCGGCGTAGGAGTTCAGGCCACGGCGGGCCGAACGCAGGTCCTCGCCGTCCGCGGCCAGGGCCGCGGCGTCGACGTCGACCGAGTGGTCGAGCGCGGCCCGGACCTGGGCGCGGACGGCGGACGGCCGGCTGCCCCTGTCGTGCAGGTCGAGGGCGAAGGTGCCCATCCCGACGGCCTCGAGCCGGCGGGCGACGACGTCGAGGGCGGCGCGCTTCTCGGCGACGAACAGCACCCGGCGGCCGTCGGCGACCGCGCGGGTGAGCAGGTTGGTGATGGTCTGCGACTTGC
>JAOPWO010000365.1 GCA_025965635.1 Modestobacter sp.
CCGGCCAGCACCGGCAGCCGGCGCAGCCGCGGGTCGGTGGTCGGGCCCAGTAGCAGCAGAGCCGCGACCCGGGGGTCATCGGCCGCGGCCGCCACCACCTGGCAGCTCTGCGAGTGCCCGACCAGCAGCACCGGCCCCTCGCCGAGCGCGGCCCGCAGCTGCGCGGCGAGCTCGTCGACGCCCGGCACCGGTGCGCGCCGTCCCATGCCCGGGAGGAGCACCACGTCGGCCACGACCAGGCGTCGAAGTCGGGCCGAGGAGCGCCGGTCCAGGCCCAGTCCGGGGACGAGCACCAGCCGGGGAACACCCGTGGGCCGTCCGCTGCTGCACCGGGGGGAGCTCACCGTCGCGCTCGCGGATCCACCCGGCACCCAGGGGTGGCCGAGCTGTCCGTGGGTGAAATGGGAGGATGAGTCATCATGACGACTTCAGGAGGCACCGTGAACACCGGCCAGACCACCGGAACGCGACCCCGGGTGGTCATCGTCGGATCCGGGTTCGGTGGGCTGTTCGCCGCCCAGCGCCTCCGCAAGGCACCCGTCGACGTCACCCTGATCGCCAAGACCACCCACCACCTGTTCCAGCCGCTGCTCTACCAAGTGGCCACCGGGATCCTCTCCCAGGGTGAGATCGCCCCGGCGACCCGGGAGATCCTGCGCTCCCAGGACAACGCCCGGGTGCTGCTCGGCGAGGTCACCGACATCGACCTGGCCGCCCGGACCGTCACCTCCACCGTGCTGGGTCGCACCGCCGTGCATTCCTACGACGAGTTGATCGTGGCCGCGGGCGCCGGCCAGTCCTACTTCGGCAACGACCACTTCGCCGACTTCGCCCCCGGCATGAAGAGCATCGACGACGCCCTCGAGCTGCGCGGTCGCATCTTCGGCGCCTTCGAGCTGGCAGAGCTGGCCACCGACCCAGCCGAGATCGACCGGCTGCTGACCTTCGTCGTCGTCGGCGCGGGTCCGACCGGCGTGGAGATGGCCGGTCAGATCGCCGAGCTCGCCCGCCGCACCCTGCACCGCGACTTCAACCGGATCGACCCGAGCTCGGCCCGGGTCATCCTGCTCGACGCCGCCCCCCAGGTCTTGCCGCCGTTCGGGGAGCTGGGCAAGAAGGCGCACAAGAAGCTCAACGAGATCGGCATCGAGGTCCAGCTCGGTGCCATGGTCACCGACGTCGACGCCGAGGGCCTGCTGGTCAAGGACGCCGACGGGCCCGAGCGCCGGATCCGCGCGGCCACCAAGATCTGGGCCGCCGGCGTGCAGGCCAGCCCGCTGGGCAAGCAGCTCGGCGAGCAGTCCGGTGCCGCCGTGGACCGGGCCGGGCGGATCTCCGTGCAGTCCGACCTGACCCTGCCCGGCCACCCCGAGGTCCACGTGGTCGGCGACATGATCAGCCTGGACCGGCTCCCCGGGGTGGCCCAGGTGGCCATCCAGGGCGGCCGCTTCGCCGCCGACGCCATCATGGCGCGAGCCACCGGCCGGCCGACCGCCCCGGCGTTCCACTACCACGACAAGGGCAGCATGGCGACGATCTCGCGGTTCTCCGCGGTCGCCCAGATCGGCAAGCTGAAGGTGAGCGGCTTCCTCGCCTGGATGATGTGGCTGGTCGTGCACCTGGCCTACATCGTCGGGTTCCGCAGCCGGGTCACCACCGTCCTGCACTGGATGGTCAGCTTCCTCGGCCGCGGCCGCTCCGAGCGGGTCGCCACCCAGCAGCAGGTCTACGGCCGGCTCGCCCTGGAGGAACTGGGGCCCGAGTTCGAGGTCTCGAAGACCGCCGGCGGACGGCTCTCCGCGGACGCGGGGGTCGACGTCACCGGGCGGCAGTCCGCCTGACCTCCGGTACGACCGAGAGGCCCGGTCCCCGCTGCAGCGGGGACCGGGCCTCTCGTCGTTCCCGGATCAGTAGGGGTAGGCCGGCAGGTCCCCGCGCAGCGTGACCCACTGGGTCTCGGTGAACGCCTCGATGTTGGACTGCGCGCCGCCGTGCCGGGAGCCGGTGCCCGAGGCGCCGACGCCCCCGAACGGAGCGACCGCCTCGTCGTTCACCGTCTGGTCGTTGATGTGCACCAGCCCGGCCGGGATCTTCTCGGCCAGCTCGAGGCCGGCATAGACGTCGCGGGTCAGGATGCCCAGCGACAGGCCGTACTCGGTGCCGGCGGCCAGCCCGACGACCTCCTCCAGCGACGAGAACGGCGTGACAGGGGCGACCGGACCGAAGATCTCCTGCTGGTAGGCCGGGGCGTCGACCGGTACGTCGCCGAGCACCGTCGGCCGGTAGAACAGCCCCTCGTACGTGCCACCGGTGCGGAGCGTGGCCCCCTGCTCGACGCTGGCGGTGACCAGCTGGTGCACCCGGTCCCGCTGGTCGGCGTCGATGATCGGGCCGAGCGCCACCTGGTCGCGGTAGGTGTCACCGACCGGCAGGTCCGCCACCTTCGACGTCAGCACGGCGGTGTACTCCTCGGCGATGGAGGCGTGCACGAGGTGCCGGCTGGTCGCCATGCAGATCTGCCCCTGGTGGGCGAACGTCCCGTACGCCCCGACCGAGGCGGCCTTGGCGACGTCGACGTCGCCCATCACGATCAGCGCGGAGTTGCCACCGAGCTCGAGGTGCGCACGCTTGAGGTGCTGGCCGGCCAGCGCACCGACGGCGCGCCCGGCCTTGGTCGACCCGGTGAAGGCGATGACCCGGACGGCGGGCTCGACGACGAGCGCCTCACCGACGTCGGCGCCGCCGGGCAGCACCTGGAAGACCCCGGCCGGCACGCCGGCGTCCTCGAAGATCCGGGCGAACACCGCGCCACCGGAGACCGCGGTGCGCGGGTCGGGCTTGAGGATGACGGCGTTGCCCAGCGCCAGCGCGGGGGCGATGGCCCGGATGGCCAGGATGGTCGGCACGTTGAACGGGGCGATGACCCCGACGACGCCGACCGGGACCCGCCGGGCGAAGGACAGCCGGGGCGCGCCGCTGCGCAGCAGCTCACCGTAGGGGTGGCTGGGCAACGCGGAGGCCTCGTAGCACTCCTGCGCGCTGGTGTGCACCTGGAAGTCGCCGAAGGGCTGGATGGCACCTGACTCACGGGCCAGCCAGGTCTTGATCTCGTCGGCGTTCGCCGTCAGCAGGTCGCCGGCGCGGCGGAGCACCGCGGCCCGCTGCTCGAACGGCTGCGCCGCCCACGAGCGCTGCGCCTCGACCGCCCGCGCAGCGGCCTTCTCCACGTCGGCCGGTGTCGCCTTGCCGACGTCGCCGAGCTCCGCACCCGTCGCCGGCTCGACCGCGGCGTAGGTGCCGCCGCTGCCGTCGGTCCAGGTGCCGGTCCACACCTTGCCGCGCCACGCGCCATCCTCGAGCAGTGCCATCTGTTCCCGTCATCCCCTCGTTGAGCCGTCAACCACTTAGCTCCAGGGTATGACGCCCGTCAGCGGTGCTGCCGCCGGCTGCCGCCGTGCCAGTCCTCCTGGACGCCGACGTCTCCGGTCCGGACGCCCTCCGACGGGAGCTGCGGCCGCTCCCGCAGGCTGCGCTTGAGCTCGGCGAACCCGGGGAACGTGGCCAGTCCGACGACGTGGTCCCACAGCGCGACGGCTTGCTCGGGGTCGGGCACCCGGCTGATCACCGGGCCGAAGAACGCGGTCCCGCTGGGCGGCCGGAAGTGCAGGATCGGGGTCCCGACGTCCCGTCCGGTCAGCGCCAGCGCCTCGTCGGTCTCCGCCTGGAGCTGGGCGTCCCAGGAGTCGTCGTCCAGCGCCGTGGCCAGCCCGGCCGGCAGGCCGGCGGCGGCCAGCGCGGGCTCGACGAACCCGCGGGTGCCGCGGTCGGCGGGGTCCCGCGGAGGACCGGACCCGAAGACCCGCTCACCGAGCGCCGCGTAGAGGTCGGCGACGGCGGGATGGCCGTGCTCGGCCCGGGTGCGGGCGGCCACGCGCAGCAACCGCAGGCCGGCGGTGTGACCAGCCTCGTAGCCGGGCGGGAACTGGGCGTCGTAGTCGACCGAAGCGTTGACCAGCCGCAGCGAGATGAACCGCCACTCGACGGCGAGCTCCCGCCGCGCGGCGACCGTCCGCACCCAGGTGCTGGTCAGCCAGGCGAACGGACAGACCGGGTCGAAGTAGAAGTGCAGGTCCGGGGAACTCACCCGATGACGGTAGCCCGACTCCAGCCGGGTTCCCCACGTGCCGATGACCGCCGTGACATGGAGAAGACGGGGATGTTCCGGAGCCGACCGCCGCAGGTGGCCCTGTTGGCGGTGCTGCACGCGCTGGCCGGCGTGCTGTGCCTCGCCAGCGCGCTGCGGCCGATGTCCGAGGCGGCCCCGGTGGAGCTGGCCTGGGTGCTGGGCGGCGTCGGGCTGACCGTCGCTGCGGTGCTCTGGCTGATCGGCCCGCGGGTGCCGGCGGCCACGCACGGAGCGCTGGCCGTGTTCTCGGTGTGCGCCGGCGCGCTGGCCTGGCAGTCGGCCACCGCCGTCGGGATCGTCGGCCTCGGCCCGGTGCTCCTCGCGGTGGGGCTGTACGCCGCGCACTTCTTCTCCCTCGGCGCGGCACGCGCGCACGCCGTGCTGGTCATCGGGCTGACCTCCCTGGGCGCGCTCGCGGCGGAGCCCACCGGCTTCCTCGTGCCCTGGCTGATCGCCGCGCTGACGGCC
>JAOPWO010000073.1 GCA_025965635.1 Modestobacter sp.
GCACTGGACCGGCTGGCCGCCGTCGCGATGGCGGCCGGGACCGTCGCGGTCACCGGTCCGGGCCTGGAGGTCACCCTCGGGAACGCGGCCGCCGATGCCGACTCCGACCCGGTCGGCGGCTCACCGGAGATCGCCCTGGCGGGTCTGGTCCAGGACAGCGACCTGCAGCTGGTGGTCAACGCGCTGTGGGCCTCCGGCGCCGAGGCGGTCAGCATCAACGGCCAGCGGCTGGGGCCGACGACCGCCATCCGGCAGGCCGGCGGCGCGATCCTGGTCGACTTCCGCCCGGTCGCCAGCCCCTACGAGGTGGCGGCCGTGGGCGACCCGGACGGCCTGGCCAACGGGTTCCTGAGCTCGCCCGAGGCGACCTACGTGGCCGGTCTGGAGAGGGACTACGGTCTGACGTTCCAGTACGCCCGGTCCGACGAGCTGTCCCTCCCCGCGGGCGCCAGCGCCGAGCTGCGGGCTGCCCGTCCACTGGACCGCGCGGCCGATCCCAGCGCGGCCCCGACACCCACCAACGGAGGCTGACGCGTGATCCCCATCCTCGGCCTGGCCGTCGGCGTCGTGCTCGGCCTGATCCTCGACCCCACCGTGCCGCTGGTGCTGCAGCCCTACCTGCCGATCGCGGTGGTCGCGGCGCTGGACGCGGTGTTCGGCGGCGTCCGGGCCCGGTTCGACGGCATCTTCGACGCCAAGGTGTTCGTCGTGTCGTTCGTGTCCAACGTCGTCGTCGCGGCGCTCATCGTCTTCCTCGGCGACCAGCTGGGGGTGGGCGCACAGCTCTCGACCGCGGTCGTCGTGGTCCTGGGCATCCGGATCTTCGGCAACGCGGCGGCCATCCGCCGGCACCTGTTCCGGGCATGAGCACCCCGCCGAGCGAGCGCTCCGGCGGCGCCGAGGACCCGGGACCGCCGCCCCAGGGTCCGTCTCCGGACGACGCCGACGTGCCCACCCCCGACCGGGCCACCCCCGACAGCCCGGTCGCGGAGGACACCGGCGCCCCGCCGCGCCGGAAGCGACGCGGGGACCCGCTGGCGGCCGCCCTCATCGGCGTGCTCACCCTGCTGCTCGGGTTCGCCTTCGCCGTGCAGGTGCGCACCACCGACGACGGCCACGACCTGGCCGGGGCCCGCGAGGAGGACCTCGTCCGCATCCTGGACGACCTCACCGGCCGGGAGGAGCGCCTCCGGCAGCAGATCGCCGAGCAGCGTGGGATCCTCGAGCAGCTCGGCAGCTCCGACAGCCAGTCCGAGGCTGCGCTCGCCGAGGCCCGGGAGCGGTCGGAGGCGCTGGGCATCCTCAACGGCACCCTGCCGGCCCAGGGCCCGGGCCTGGAGATGACCATCCGCGACCCGGCCGGCGCGGTGTCCGCCGCGATCCTGCTCGACGCCGTGCAGGAGCTGCGCGGTGCCGGGGCGGAGACCATGCAGGTCGACGGAGTGCGGATCGGGGTGAGCACCGCGGTGACCGGGCGACCGGGCGACCTCGCGTTGGACGGCCAGGACGTGCAGGCCCCGTACGTGTTCCGGGTGATCGGCTCCGGGCAGGACATGGCCACCGCGATGAACATCCCGAACGGCGTCGTCGACAAGGTCCGGTTGAAGGACGGGACCGTCGACCTGATGCCCTCCGATCTGGTCGTCGTCGACGCGGTGCGGCCGCTCGACGAGCCTCAATACGCTGAGCCGGCCGACGGCGACTGATGACGGACCTCGGCGCCCACCAACCCTTGCTCCGCTCGGGCCGGGCCCCTGCGCCGAGGCCCTCCCGCGAAGGCAACCCACCCCCGACCCCCTGATCCTGGAGACGCCGCATGGCCACGCCCGATGACCGCCGCTACACCGAGCAGCACGAGTGGGCCCAGGTCCAGGAGCCTGGCGGCGAGGGGACCCGCGTGCGGGTGGGGATCACCGACCACGCGCAGGACGCGCTGGGTGACATCGTCTTCGTCCAACTGCCGGAGGTGGGCGACGAGGTCACGGTGGGCACCCCGATCGGCGAGATCGAGTCGACCAAGTCGGTGTCGGACGTCTACGCCCCCGTCGCCGGCGTCGTCGCCGCGCGCAACGAGGCCCTGGAGGACACCCCGGAGCTGCTCAACTCCGACCCCTACGGCGCGGGCTGGCTGATCGACATCAGCGTGACCGGGAACGCCGGGGACCCCACCGCCGCGCTGCTGGACGCCGCCGGTTACCAGGCGGCCGTCGACGCGTCGTGAGCGACCTCCCGCGCCTGCGGGAGGAGCACCGGTCACTATGATCGTCGCGACGGCCAGGGCGCTCCGACCGGGGCAACCGGTCCGCCCCCTGAACGTTCGGTTGACCCTCGGGCCGACCGACTGATTCCATGACCCCGGCCCGCCGCGACCCCGCGGTGGCCGACCTACGACGGACCGCCCGGTCCGTCGTCCGCCGGCCGACCGCGGCCGTACCACAGGCCCGCGGCGGTGCCGCTGCACCGGAGGAGACCGACGTGCACTGCACTCGATGTGGCCACCAGAACCCCGAGGGCAGTCGCTTCTGCGCGCAGTGCGGGGCGGCTCTGAGCCCGGAGCGCGTCGGTGAGTCCACCAGCGTGATCCCCAAGGTCGGCGGTGAGGACACCGGCGACGTCCCCGAGGTCTCCGAGTCGACCGCCGACGTGCACGCCGGCGCCGTGGAGTCACTGCCGGCGGGCTCGGCGCTGCTGGTGGTCAAGCGTGGCCCCAACGCCGGCAGCCGCTTCCTGCTCGACCAGGACGTCACCACCGCCGGCCGGCACCCCGACAGCGACATCTTCCTCGACGACGTCACGGTCAGCCGCCGGCACGTCGAGTTCCACCGCGAGGGTGGCGGGTTCACGGTGCACGACGTCGGCAGCCTCAACGGCACCTACGTCAACCGCGAGCCGGTCGACGTGGCCTCCCTCGCCGGTGGCGACGAGGTGCAGATCGGCAAGTTCCGTCTGGTCTACCTGACCGGTCCGCGCACCGGCGAGTCCGTCGGGGCATGACACCGCTCGGTCGCGACCGTGACCGGGGGCAGCGGGGGAGCACGGGGTCGTGAGTGCGGCGTCGGATCCGGCGGTGCCGCCCGGCGGCGGCGCTGACCGGTCCTCAGGGGCCGGCACCGCGCCCCGGCTCACCATCGGGGAGGTCCTCGGCGAGCTGCGCCACGAGTTCCCCGACGTGACCATCAGCAAGATCCGCTACCTCGAGGCGGAGGATCTGGTCCATCCGCAGCGGACGCCGTCGGGGTACCGGAAGTTCGCCGACGCCGACGTCGCCCGGTTGCGGTACGTGCTGGCCGCCCAGCGCGACCAGTACCTGCCGCTGCGGGTGATCAAGGAACAGCTCGCCGCCCGGGACCGGGGGGAGCCGCTGCCGGGTGCCGACGGTGCGGACGACGGCACGTCGGAGGGGCTCACCGTCGCCCTCGGCGGCTCGCTCGCCGGGCGGCCGTCGACGGCCGCGCTGCCGGCGGAGGAGTTCGCCCGCGCAGCCGGACTGGACGAGGCCCAGCTCGCCGACTGCGTCCAGTTCGGGTTGGTCAGCCGGGACGACGCCGGCCGGTACCCGGCCAGTGACCTCCCGGTGGCCCGCGCGGCGGCCGGTCTGGCGCGGCACGGCATCGAGGCCCGGCACCTGCGGGTCTACCGCACCGCCGCCGAGCGGGAGGCGGGCCTGCTCGAGCAGCTGGTGGCGCCGGTCCTGCGGGCCCGCTCCGAGGAGGCCCGCGCCCGGGCGACCGAGCAGCTGCAGGAACTGGCCGGCCTGTCCGTGCAGCTGCACACCGCTCTGCTGGAGGCCCACCTGCGGGACGTCCTCGGCGCCTGACCCTGGCGTAACCTCGAAGACGACGGGCGGTGCCACCGGCCCGTCCCGGACAAGACCAGCCGAGACCCCACTGCACCGTCTGCCCGCAGACGTGCCACCCAGCCGAGGGAGCCAGCCGTGCAGGAGCTCAGAGTCGTCGGCGTCCGGGTCGAACTGCCCGGCAACCAGCCCATCCTGCTGCTCAAGGAGACGCAGGGGGAGCGGTACCTGCCGATCTGGATCGGCGCGGTCGAGGCCGCGGCCATCGCCTTCGAGCAGCAGGGCGTCCGGCCCGCCCGGCCGATGACGCACGACCTGCTCCGTGAGGTGGTGCACGCCCTGGGCGCCAGCCTCCAGGCGGTCAACATCACCGAGATGCGCGACGGCATCTACATCGCCGAACTGGTGTTCGGTGACGAGCGCACCGTCAGCGCCCGTCCCTCCGATGCCGTGGCCCTGGCGGTGCGCACCGGCGCGCCCATCTACGGCGCGGAGGCCCTGCTCGACGAGGTCGGGATCGAGATCCCCGACGAGCAGGAGGACGAGGTCGAGAAGTTCCGCGAGTTCCTGGACAACATCAGCCCCGAGGACTTCGGCGCCGGTTCGGGTTCCGGCGGCAGCGGTCCTTCCTGAAGGCTGTCCATCCCGGCCGCTCGCACGCTCGCGGCAGGGACCCTGCAGACGGGCCAACGCATGGCACTCGGTGGAGTGGGGTGCGCCGACACGCGCCCCTGCGCGGTTGACCGGCTACCGGCCCCGGCCTACGGTCAGCGAATCACGCCCGTGTGACTCCTGGTCGCACGGGCTGCCGCCCCCGGTCTCGGGTGGCGTGGTGGGACACGAGGACGCGTTCGACGAGCGCCGGCGAGGAGAGCTCATGAGCGACGAGGGCATCGGCGCGCAGGGTCAGCTGTTCTCCGACCGGGCCGTGGGCGCGCCCGCCTACGACGAGGTCGACAACGACGCGGTCGGTTATCGCGGCCCCACCGCCTGTTCGGCCGCCGGCATCACGTACCGGCAGCTGGACTACTGGGCCCGCACCGGCCTGGTCGCCCCGTCGGTGCGCACCGCCACCGGCTCGGGCACCCAGCGCCTCTACTCCTTCCGCGACATCCTGGTGCTGAAGGTCGTCAAGCGACTGCTGGACACCGGCGTCTCGCTGCAGAACATCCGCAAGGCCGTCGACCACCTGCGCCAGCGCGGGGTGCGGGAGCTGGCCAACGTCACGCTGCTCTCCGACGGTGCCACGGTCTACGAGTGCACGTCCGCCGAGGAGGTCGTCGACCTGCTCGCCGGCGGCCAGGGCGTGTTCGGCATCGCCGTCTCCGGTGCCCTCCGCGAGCTGTCCGGGGAACTGGCCGAGCTGCCGGCCGAGCGGCTGGACGGCAGCGGCCAGCAGGTGGACGACGAGCTGACCGCCCGCCGTCGCCGGCGCGTCGCCTCGGCGTAGCAGCAGGACCCTCTCGCCCCACCGCTCGCGGGCTCGCGGCGCGCCCCTGCGGACGGACCCGCTTCCCAGCTGAGAGGGGGCCGGGGAACAACAGCGGGGATCAGCCGGGAGGGCGACGGTGTTGTACCGTCGACCCAGTGGCCGACCGGACTCCTGGCTCTGATCCTGCTCCCCTGACCGGGCACCTCCCCGCGCTCTCCGCGCTGTCGACGCAGGGCTCGTTCGCCGCCCGGCACATCGGTCCCCGACCGGACGAGACGGCGGCCATGCTGGCCACCGTGGGCGACCCCCCGCTCGCCGCGCTGGCCGACGCCAGCGTCCCCGAGGGGGTACGTGACCGCTCGGCCCTCGACCTCCCGGCGGCCCGGGACGAGGCCGCGGTGCTGCGCGACCTCCAGGACCGCGCCGCCGAGAACGAGGTGTTCACCTCGATGATCGGGCTGGGGTACTCCGGCACCGTCACCCCGGCGGTGATCCAGCGGAACATCCTGGAGAACCCGGCCTGGTACACCGCGTACACCCCGTACCAGCCGGAGATCAGCCAGGGCCGGCTCGAGGCGCTGATCAACTTCCAGACGATGGTCGCCGACCTGACCGGCCTGCCGGTGGCCGGCGCCTCGATGCTGGACGAGGCGACCGCGGCCGCCGAGGCGATGACCCTGGTCCGCCGGGCCGGGCGGGCGAAGCCCGACTCGGTGTTCGTCGTCGACGCCGACACGCTGCCGCAGACCCTGGCCGTGCTGCGCACCCGCGCCGAGCCGCTCGGCATCGTCCTGCACGTCAGCGACCTGTCGGCCGGCTGGCCCACCGACCTGCCGGCGGCCGGGGCGTTCGGTGTGCTGCTGTCCTTCCCCGGCGCCAGCGGCGCGGTCCGCGACCACCGGGCGCTGACCGCCGCGGCCCACGAGGCCGGCGCCGCGGTCGTCGTGGCCGCCGACCTGCTGGCCCTCACGCTGCTCGAGGCTCCGGGGGAGTGGGGCGCCGACGTCGCCTGCGGCACCACCCAGCGCTTCGGTGTCCCGATGGGCTTCGGCGGACCGCACGCGGGCTACCTGTCGGTCCGCGAGGGGCTGGCCCGCCAGCTCCCCGGCCGGCTGGTCGGGGTGTC
>JAOPWO010000406.1 GCA_025965635.1 Modestobacter sp.
GGCGTGGCGGTGCGGGGTGTGGCGGTGCGGGGCGTGGCGGTGCGGCTGCCGGCTTGCCGGCCGGCCGGGTTCTGGGTGCGGGTCCGCGGCGCAGCGGCCGGCGCGTGCGGTGCGGACACGTCGATCCCCCTGCGGACTCGTCACGACCGGCCGGCTGCCGGGCGGCAGCAGCTCTCGGGTCTTGATCGACGGTCCTGCGGGGGGAGTGGAGGAGGTGCACGCGACCGGGCGGGTGGGTTCACCCATCGGGGTGACGCGGGAGGGACGCACGAGAGCAGCAGGACTCCGTTGCCCCCACCGCTCGCGAGCTCGCGATGGGCTCGTGCAGCGGCGCCGGGCAACGGGGTCCTGCTGTCAGCGGTGGGAGATCTCCACGAAGGGGCGCTCGGCCTCGCCGGTGTAGACCTGCCGCGGGCGGCCGATCTTGGTGGCCGGGTCCTCGATCATCTCGCGCCACTGGGCGATCCAGCCGGGCAGCCGGCCGAGGGCGAACAGGACGGTGAACATCTTCACCGGGAAGCCCATCGCCCGGTAGATCAGCCCGGTGTAGAAGTCGACGTTCGGGTAGAGCTTGCGCTGGATGAAGTAGTCGTCGGAGAGGGCGATCTCCTCCAGCTGGCGGGCCAGGTCGAGCAGCTCGTTGTTGCCGCCGAGCTTGCCCAGCACCGTGTCGGCGGTCGCCTTGACCAGCTGCGCTCGCGGGTCGTAGTTCTTGTAGACCCGGTGCCCGAAGCCCATCAGCTTGACGCCGGGCTCCTTGTCCTTGACCCGGGCCACGAAGCGGTTGATGTCGCCACCGTCGCGCTTGATCGCCTCGAGCATCTCCAGCACCGACTGGTTGGCCCCGCCGTGCAGCGGGCCGAAGAGCGCGTTGATGCCGGCCGAGACCGACGCGAACATGTTGGCGTGCGAGGAACCCACCAGCCGCACCGTGGAGGTCGAGCAGTTCTGCTCGTGGTCGGCGTGCAGCACGAAGAGCATGTCCAGGGCCTTGACCAGCTCCGGGTCGGCCTCGTAGGGCTCGGCCGGGAAACCGAAGGTCATCCGCAGGAAGTTCTCCACCAGGCCCAGGGAGTTGTCCGGGTACAGGAAGGGCTGCCCGACCGACTTCTTGTAGGCGTAGGCCGCGATGGTCGGCAGCTTGGCCAGCAACCGCAGGGTGGAGATCTCGACCTGGCGCTGGTCGAAGGGGTCCAGCGAGTCCTGGTAGAAGGTCGACAGCGCGCTGACCGCCGAGGACAGCACCGGCATGGGGTGCGCGTCGCGGGGGAAGCCCTTGAAGAACTGCTTCAGGTCCTCGTGCAGCAGCGTGTGCCGGCGGATCCCCTGGTCGAACTCGCCCAGCTGGTCGGCCGTCGGCAGCTCGCCGTGGATCAGCAGGTAGGAGACCTCGAGGAAGCTGGCCTTGCCGGCCAGCTGGTCGATCGGGTACCCGCGGTAGCGCAGGATGCCCTGGTCGCCGTCGATGTAGGTGATCGCCGACGTGCAGGACGCCGTGTTCACGAAGCCGACGTCCAGCGCGACCTTGCCGGTGGTGGCCAGGAGCTTGCTGGTGTCGACGCCCTCGGACCCCTCGGTGGAGGGGATGACCTTCAGGGGGAGTTCGCCGCCGGGGTAGCGCAGGGCTACGTCTGGGGTGCTCGCTGTCTCGCTCATCGGCGCGAACGCTACTCAACCTTTGCGCGTCCGCGACACGGCCCCACCGCGTGGGGCCGTGTCGCCGTCAGGGGTGGGTCATGGACAGCACGTCGAGGGCGGCGTCCAGCTGCTCTTCGGTGAGCTTGCCCTGCTGCACGTAGCCGCGCTCGACCACCACCTGGCGGATCGTCTTCTGCTCGGCCAGCGACTGCTTGGCGACCTTGGCCGCCTCCTCGTAGCCGATGTACTTGTTCAACGGGGTGACGATCGAGGGGGAGGACTCGGCGTAGATGCGGCACTGCTCGACGTTGGCGGTGATCCCGTCGACGCAGCGGTCGGCCAGCAGCCGGCTGACGTTGGCCAGCAGGCGGATCGACTCCAGCACGTTGCGGGCCATCAGCGGCAGCGTGACGTTGAGCTCGAAGACACCGGTGGTGCCGGCGTAGGTGACGGCCGCGTCGTTGCCGATCACCTGGGCGCCGACCTGGATGACCGCCTCGGGGATGACCGGGTTCACCTTGCCCGGCATGATCGAGCTACCGGGCTGGAGGTCGGGGAGGGCGATCTCGCCCAGTCCGGTGCGCGGCCCGGAACCCATCCACCGCAGGTCATTGGCGATCTTGATCAGGCCGACGGCGATCGTCTTCAGCTGACCCGAGCCCTCGACGAGGGCGTCTCGGGAGCTATGCGCGTCGAAGTGGTTGCGCTCCTCGGACAGCTGGAGGTCCAGCTCGGCTACCAGCCGCTCGATTATGGCGGCGGCGAACCCGGTCGGGGTGTTGATGCCGGTGCCGACGGCGGTGCCCCCGAGCGGCAGCTCGCCGATCCGGGGCAGCGAGGCCTGCAGGCGCTCGACGCCGTAGCGGACGGCCGCGGCGTAGCCGCCGAACTCCTGGCCGAGGGTCACCGGGGTCGCGTCCATCAGGTGGGTGCGGCCGCTCTTGACCACCTCGGCGAACT
>JAOPWO010000420.1 GCA_025965635.1 Modestobacter sp.
TCATCGAGGCGCGGCCGGGCTCGCTGCGCCTGGAGTACAGCCGGGAACCATGGGAGCGGCAGCCGTGGCGCGCGCTGACCGTGGCCGGGTCCGGAGCCCCGGGGGCTCCGGTCGACTGAGCCGACCGGCCGGGAGCGGGCGATCGCGGCACCGGTCGATGATCATGGGATGACCGGGGCACGGGGCGAGCGGCGATGGCCCACGCTGCTGCTCTCCGGGGCGGCCGGGGGCGTCTACGCCGTGGTCTGGGCGCTCCTCGGGCCGCCCCTCCGGTCGGGCATCGCGAGTGCCGTCGCTCGCGGCCGTCTCCCGATGAGCGCGCTCGCGTCCGTCAGAGGGAAGTCCTCTCCCCCGCGTCGACGACCGGCCACCTCCCGCCGGACGCGGACCCGGCCACGTGGCCGCGGGGCCTGGACGGCGAGGCCCGCCAGCTGAGCAGCCCGTGCTGGATGACCGTCGTCATCGCTGTGCTGGCATGCGGAACCATCGGAGCCGTGGCGGTGGTCGGCAGCGGCAACGACTGGCGCGCGGGGGCGGTGGCGGGCGTCGTGGCCGCGGAGGCGTGGTGCCGATGCGGTCGGTGGCGGACTGCGCCCGGCGGACGGTGTTCACTCGACGTCAGCGGACCGTGTCGGGCCGCGCCACCCGAACGCACACCGAGGAGGGGCGATGCACTTCCTGCGCCGCATGCAGGCCGAGCGACCCGTGCTCTTCTGGCTGGCGATCCTGTTGGCCTTCTGGCTCGGCTTCCGGATCGTGCTGTTCGTCGCCGCGCTCGTGCTCGGGCCGTTCGGGCTGCCGTCCTGGGCGCCGATCGTCGTGGTCCTGGCCGTGCTGGTCGTCATCGCCCGTCGACAGCAGCGGTCGAGGTAGCCCACGAGTCCGGTCGTCAGCCTTGCGATGAGTGTGCATGCGCGGAGAGGTCCACCTCTCGACGGGGACGACCAACGCATCGGGAGCAGGGCATGGGCCTCATCCACATCGAGCTCTTCGCGACCCTCGACCTGGTCGGGCAGGCGCCCGGCGGCCCCGACGAGGACCCGGTGGGGTTCCCGTTCGGCGGCTGGCAGGCGCCGCTGCTGGACGAGGTAGCCGGGGCGCAGGTCGGTGCCGCGTACGAGGGCACGGACGCCCTCCTGCTCGGCCGGCGGACGTACGACGTCTTCGCCGCCCACTGGCCGTACCAGGAGGGCGGCGAGGACGGCGGGATCGCCGCGCTCTTCAACGGCGTCCCGAAGTACGTGGCCTCCCGCGGCAGGCCGGACCTCTCCTGGGCCGGGTCCACGCAGGTCGGCGCGGACCTGGCCGGCGCGGTGCGCGAGATCCGGGACCGGCACGAGCACGTGAAGGTCGTCGGCAGCCTGGGCCTGGTCCAGGCCCTCCTGCGCGAGAAGCTCTTCGACCGTCTCGACCTCTGGGTGCACCCGGTCGTGCTCGGCGTCGGGAAGAAGGTGTTCGGTGGTGGCGCGGTGCCCACGAACCTCACCCCTCCTCGCACCGCCCGTGGCCACCCCGACGGGCACCGTGCACCTGCGCTACGGGTTGGCCGGTGGCACGCCCGGGACCGGGGACATGAGCGCGCCCCATCGCGGTGTCCAGCGCCAGGACTGACAGCGCCGTCCGACCGCGTGGTCGACCCGATCGGCGCAGCCGGCCACCGGGAGCCGGTCCGGTCCGGTCCGGTCCGGTCCGGTCCGGCAGGAGTCCACGGCCACCGTGCATCAGCGCGTACAGGCGCACGCGCTGCGGTTGCACGTCCCGTGGGCGACGGCCCATCGCGCCGATGTCCCTCGCCGACGTCGTAGCGGACTCCGATCTCGGTGACCTCGCCGATCAGGTACTGGTTGACCTCGGCGGTGGCGCGGGCGGTGGTCAGCACGTCGGCGGCCACCGGGTGCCGTTCGGAGTGGTCGCTGTCCAGCAGCCCCTCGGGCCCACCCGTCGACCTCGTCGGCCGGTCTCCAGCCCAGGGCGAGCGCGTCCTGGGGCCCGAGGCCGGGCCTTGACCACCGGCCGGCGGGTGGACGTGTGCGGCGGCGCCGGCCAGCAGCACCCGGCCGGTCCGGTAGCGCTCGGCCAGCCGGGTGGCGTCGCCGAAGCGGAAGAGCCAGCGCGGTGAGCGCACGCCGAGGTCGTGCCCGCGGCCACCCGCAGACGCTGCTTGGCCCCTCGAGCGTCGCGGGCCTCGGTCACCACGGCAGCCACCTCCTCCGGTGGCGTGGTGGGCTCCACCTCGCCCGACAGCCACTCGCATCCGGCGGGCTCGCCGGGGAAGCCGACGCCGGCCAGCCTGCGCACCCGGTCACCCAGAACTCCACAGAGCGAGTTCGGGGGCGTCGATGAACTCCGCGCGCAGGCCCGCAGATGAGCGCGTGCCGCCCTCGCCGTCAGAGCACCGAGTACCCCGCCGGGAGCGCCGGCCGGCCGGTGGCGGCGAGCAGCAGCGGTCCGGCGACACCGTCCGCCACGGCCAGGTCGGCGACCAGCCGGAGGGCCTCCGCGGCCGCCGGTGCGGGCACCTCCAGCGGCAGCCCGAGCGCCGTGGCGAGATCCGCCGTGTGCACGGCGAGCTCGAACGTCCGGGTCGGCAGGTAGTCCGCCAGCCGCATGCCGCCCACGACCGTCGTCACCAGCTCCGAGCCGCCCCGGGCCGCCACCAGCGGCACCACCCGGGCGACGATCTCCGCCACGGCCGCCGCGGGGTCGTCACCCAGCGCGGCCCCCGCCTCGCGTCCCCGCGCCGCGACCGCCGGGCCGCCGGAGAAGGCCCGGGTAGCCAGGTGGTAGCCCACGGCGGAGCCGACCTCGACCGCCTCGGCCGGCCGGGCCAGATAGGCCTCCACCGTCAGCAGCGAGCGGCTCGTGTGGCCGACGAGCGCGCGCACGTCCCACTCCCCCAGCCCCGGGCTGCTCCACCGCTCCCCGACCAGCGCGCTGGTCGCGCCCAACCACCCGGCAGCGTCGCTGAACGCCCGCTGGGCGTCGTCCCACGAGACGTCCATGGCCCCGGAGGCTAGGGCCCCGACGGCGGGCCGACGACCACCGGCGCCCTGAGCGAACGCCGCTCCTCCGCCCGTAGCCGGCGGCCGGTGCGCCGCCACCACTCGGCCATCACCGCCACGGCCAGCAGCAGCTCGACCAGGTCGCCGCCGTAGTAGAGGAGCTCCGCGCCCCGCCGCACCTCCGCGGGTGCGCCGAGCGCCGCCGGCGTGGCCGCGTACAGCACCTTGGCCAGCACCGCGTGCCCGGCCGCGAGCACCACCAGCACGGCCAGCCGGACCGGCGTGCCCGACCGCGCGGGCATCGGGTCGATCCCGACCAGCAGCCAGCTGACCAGGCACCCGGTGACCACCATGTGCGCGTGCACCACCAGGTGCAGCACCGGCGACGTGTGCAGCAGCCCGTGCAGCGGCGTCAGGTACAGCGCGGCCAGCGACCAGAGCTCGAGGACGACGACCACCGGTGCCGCTGTGAGCACCCGCACCGCTCTGCTGCGGAGCACGGCCAGCAGCGCCCGCCGCGACCGGCGGGGCAGGGTTCGCAGCGCCAGGGTGACCGGCGCGGAGAGAGACAGCAGCAGCGGTGCCAGCATGGTCAGCACCAGGTGCTGCGCGACGTGCCCAGGGAACAGGTGCGCGGCGGCGGTCACCGGTGGCGACAACGCCACCGCGGCACAGCACAGGCCGGCGCCGGTCGCGAGCCGCCGCGGCACCGGCCAGGCTGTGCCGTTCCGGGCCAGCGCTCCGACCCCGGCGAGGTAGAGCGCCCCCGCCACGACGGGCGGCGCGAGCGCGAGCAGCCAGCCGAGCTGCCCGGTCGCTGTCCCGGCGGTGAGCGGCGTCCCGCTCACCGCGGCAGGTCGGCCAGCGGCCGGGCCGGACCGCGCAGGAGGACCAGCCCGACCAGCAGCGGCACCGCCCCGCCGGCGACCCACGCCAGGTCGTACGGGAGCAGGTCGACCCCGTAACGCACCTGGTGCAGCTCGAGCAGCTTGTGGTGCACCAGGCCGTCGTACAGCTGGAAGGCGCCGGCTCCGGTCAGACCGCCGGCCCACACCCTGCGCGGCACGGTCGCCTGCCGGCGGTGCAGGTCGGCGAGCAGGAAGAGCCCGACGACGACCGCCGTCCAGCTGAACGCGTGGAAGAGGCCGTCGGACACCAGTCCGGCGGCGCTGCCGGCGCGGTCGTAGAAGTGGTGCCAGTGCAGCAGCTGGTGGAAGACCACCTCGTCGACGAAGCCCGCCACGCCGACGCCGATCAGCACGCCGGTGAGCACCGACCGCCCGCTGCGCCCCCGCCCGGGCGGTCCTGCTGGTGGCGCCACGGCTCCTCCTCGCTCGGCTGCCCGACCGCTACCCGGGTCGTCCCCCAGCACACGCCAGACTGGCCCCGTGCTGCCACCGCCCGGAACGCCGGGCACCGACCTCCCGGTCCGGTCCGCGCTGCCCGCGCTGCGCGCCGCACTCGACGCGGCCGGCTGCGCGGTGCTCATCGCCCCACCGGGCACCGGCAAGACGACGCTGGTGCCCCTGGCGCTGGCCGACCGGCTGCCCGGCCGGGTGCTGGTCGCCGAACCGCGCCGGGTGGCCGCTCGCGCCGCCGCACGTCGGATGGCGGCCCTGCTGGGGGAGCCGGTCGGGGCGTCGGTGGGCTACAGCGTGCGCGGTGACAGCCGGCGCAGCGCCGGCACCCGGGTCGAGGTGGTCACCACCGGGCTGCTGGTGCGCCGGCTGCAGGCCGACCCCGAGCTGTCCGGCGTCGCCGCGCTGGTGCTGGACGAGTGCCACGAGCGGCAGCTGGACACCGACCTCGCGCTGGCCTTCGCCCTCGACGTCCGGGCCGCGCTGCGCCCCGAGCTCGCGCTGCTGGCCATGTCGGCGACCGCGCAGGCATCGAGGCTGGCCGTGCTGATGGGCTCGGACGGCGATCCCGCCCCGGTGGTCGAGGCGACCGGCAGCCTGCACGACGTCGAGCCGGTGTGGTGCCCGCCCGGCTCGGCGGTGGCCCCGCCGCACGGCACCCGGGTCGATCCGCGGCTGCTGGAGACGGTGGCGGCGACGGTGCGACGGGCGCTGGGCGAGAACCCGGGCGACGTCCTGGTGTTCCTGCCCGGGGCGGCCGAGATCGCCCGGGTCGCGGGGCTGCTCGCCGGCGTGGACGCCGACGTCCGGCCGCTGCACGGCCGGCTGCCGCCCGCCGAGCAGGACGCC
>JAOPWO010000447.1 GCA_025965635.1 Modestobacter sp.
TTCTGTCACTCCGGTCCCCCTAGGGTTCATCGCAACAGCACGTGCGTGTCCCGTCCGCCGGTGGGGAAGCCGGTGGCCCGACTCGTGCTGACACGGAGATGAACACGATGACCATGCCCCAGCGCGCCACAGTGCAGACCGTCCGTCCGGGTGTCCCGGCACCGCGGCAGATGAGCCGGCCGATCTCGGCCTCCTCGCTCGGCCGCCCGGTCCCCGCCGCCCACCCCGCCTCCATGCCGGTCGGTCGGCCGGCCGCCGTTCCGGCTCCGCGCGCCGCCGTCGCGTTCCTCACCGTCGCCGAGGTCGCCGGCCTCATGCGCGTGTCGAAGATGACCGTCTACCGCCTGGTGCACGGTGGCGAGCTCGCCGCCGTCCGCGTCGGTCGGTCGTTCCGCGTCCCGGAGCGCGCGGTGCACGACTACCTGCGCGACGCCTACACCGACATCGCGTAGAGAACCCCGCTTCCCCGCCACCGGCAAGCTCGCGGCGCGCCTCTGCAACAGGGCCGCTCCTGCACGTCACCCGCGGCAGGTAGGCTCGGTCGCCGAGCGGTGTTGCCCACGGAGCTGGGGCAACCCGCGCACGAGCTGTTCACCTCGCACGGTGCCCGGCGTGACCGCCCGCGGTCACCGTCCCGGTCGCCGTGCGACCACGACGTCGGGAGCAACGACATGGGTTCGGTCATCAAGAAGCGTCGCAAGCGGATGGCGAAGAAGAAGCACCGCAAGCTCCTCAAGAAGACCCGCGTGCAGCGGCGCAACAAGAAGTGAGCTGACGCTCGTGCCGCCTGCGGTCGTCCTCGTCACCGGTGTGAGCCGGTGGCTGGGCGGCGCGTTGGCGGCCGAGCTCGCCACTGACCCGGCGATCGACCGGGTCATCGGGGTGGACACCGTCCCCCCGGCCCCCGAGGTGCTACGCCGCCTCGGGCGCACCGAGTTCGTCCGGGCCGACATCCGCAACCCGCTGATCGCCAAGGTCATCGACTCGGCGTCCGTCGACACGGTCGTGCACATGAACATCAGCTCGACACCGGCTGGCGCCGGTGGTCGGGTGCCGATGAAGGAACTCAACGTCATCGGCAGCATGCAACTGCTGGCGGCCTGCCAGCGGGCGCCCTCCGTCCGACGCTTCGTGCTGAAGTCCACGAGCGCGGTGTACGGGGCCAGTCCCCGGGACCCCGCCGTCTTCACCGAGGCGATGCAGGCCCGGCAGGTGCCCCGCGGGGGCTTCGCCAAGGACAGCCTGGACATCGAGGGTTACGTCCGGTCCTTCGCACGCCGGCGGCCGGACGTCGACGTCGCGGTGCTGCGTTTCGCGCACTTCATCGGTCCCCGCATCGACTCGCTGCTGACCGAGTTCTTCCGGCTGCCCGTCGTCCCCACGGTGCTCGGCTACGACGCCCGCCTCCAGCTGCTGCACGAGGACGACGCCCTGGCCGTGCTGGTCCGGGCCACGACCGGCGACTTCACCGGCACCACCAACGTCGCGGCGCCGGGCACCGTGCTCTTGTCGCAGGCGCTGCGCCGGCTGGGCCGCATCGCGGTGCCGGTGCCGTCGGCCGCCATCGGATCGCTGTCCAAGCTGACCCGCAGCGCCGGGATGGTCGACTGGTCACCGGAGCAGATGCGCCTGCTCAACTACGGCCGCGTGCTCGACCTCCGGGTGCTGCGCGAGGAATTCGGTTACTCGCCGCGGTTCACGACCGCCGCGGCGCTGGCCGACTACGGCCGCACGGTGGCCCCGGTGGTGCCTCCCGAGCTGGTGGGCTCGGTTGCCGCGGGCGCACGCACCGCGGTGTCCCGCGCGGCCACCGGGATCACCGGGCTCCGCGCCGCCGGCCGCTCCCTGTGGCCCCGCACGCCCGACGCGCCGCTCGTGCCCGGGTTGCGTGCGGTGCGGGACCTGTGACCATGGGCCCGACCGCAACCCGCGGAGGAACGGAGCTGTCCCGTGCCTGAGGCCAGGGTCATCCCCCTGCACCCGGGCGGTGACGAGCCGTCGACGCCCACCCCGCCGCCGGGCTGGGAGGCGCAGCTCACCGAGCTGGTCGACTTCCTCCGCCGCCGGGTCACCGGCGACTACGACACCGACGACTTCGGCTTCGATCCCGACCTGACCGACCACGTGGTGCTACCGCTGCTGCGGCCGTGGTTCCAGCGGTGGTTCCGGGTGGAGACCCAGGGACTGGAGAACGTCCCCGACGTCGGTGGCGCGCTGGTGGTCGCCAATCACTCGGGCACCATCCCGGTCGACTCGCTGATGGCCACGGTCGCCCTGCACGACGACCACCCCGCGGCGCGGCGGTTCCGGCTGCTCGGCGCCGACCTGGTGTTCTCGACGCCGTTCATGGGCGCGCTGGCCCGCAAGCTCGGCGCCACCCTGGCGTGCAACGAGGACGCCGAGCGGCTGCTGCGCGCCGGCGAACTCGTGGGCGTCTTCCCCGAGGGGTTCAAGGGGGTGGGCAAGCCGTTCAGCGAGCGCTACACGCTGCAGCGATTCGGGCGGGGCGGTTTCGTCACGGCGGCCCTGCGCGCGGGTGTGCCGATCGTGCCGTGCGCGATCGTGGGTGCCGAGGAGATCTACCCGATGATCGGCAACGCGCGCACTGCCGCGCGGGTGCTCGGGCTGCCCTACTTCCCGATCACGCCCACCTTCCCGCTGCTCGGCCCGCTGGGCATGGTCCCGCTGCCGTCGAAGTGGTTCATCGCCTTCGGTGAGCCCATCGAGACGGCGTCCTACGGACCGGCTGCCGCCGACGACCCGATGGTCGTGTTCAACCTGACCGACCAGGTCCGCGAGACCATCCAGCATTCGCTCTACCAGCTGCTCCTCCAGCGCCGCAGCGTCTTCAGCTAGGAGTGGGTGCCGTCCCGGGCGCAGCCGGGAGCGCGACGACGGGGGCCGAGGCTCCCCGAGGACGTGCCGGAAGCGGCTCAGCGCCGGCCGGGCACGGCACCTGACCGCGGTGTCGGCCGGAGCACGACGATGTGCACAGCTCAGAACGGCCAGCGGTTGCGGCGCCGCAGGGCGATGAGGCCGCCGACGACGCCACCGGACAACGCGGCGGCGCCCACCGTGGGGACGCCGATCTTGGCCGCCTTGCGTCCGGTCCGGAAGTCCTTGACCGGCCAGCCGCGGGAGCGGGCGACGGCACGCAGCTCGCTGTCGGGGTTCACCGCGACAGCGGTGCCGACCAGCGTCAGCATCGGCAGGTCGTTGGTCGAGTCGCTGTAGGCGGTGCAGCGGGCCAGGTCGAGGCCCTCCCGCTCGGCGAGGGCCCGGACGGCCTGCGCCTTCGCCTCCCCATGCATCATCTCGCCGACGAGTCGGCCGGTGAAACGCCCGTCCACCACCTCCGACACGGTGCCGAGCGCGCCGGTGAGGCCCAGCCGGTGGGCGATGATCGACGCAAGCTCCACCGGTGTGGCGGTGACCAGCCAGACCCGCTGTCCGGCGTCCAGGTGCTGCTGGGCGAGATTGCGGGTGCCCGACCAGATGCGGGCGGCCATCAGCTCGTCGTAGATCTCCTCGCTGGCCTCCCTGATCTCCTGGACCGAGCGCCCGGCGACGAACGCCAGGGCGTTGTCGCGCACCGTGTGCATGTCGATGCTGCTCTCGGTGCCGGCGACCCGGAACTTCGCCTGCTGCCAGATGAAGGAGGCCACATCGCGGGTGGTGAAGTACTGTCGCGCGGCCAGGCCGCGGGCGAACCAGAACAGCGACGCGCCCATCATCATCGTGTTGTCCACGTCGAAGAACGCCGCCGCGGTGCGGTCCTGTTCGGGCGCCGGCGCGAGTTCGGTCTCGGCCGCGGCGGCCGACGCCTCACCGGCGACGAGCGCCCGGGTCTCCTCGTCGACCAGGTCGGCGGGCAACCGCGCCGACCGGCCCCGGAAGGGCACTCGGACCACCGTGCTCACCCCCGCTCCGGCGGAGCGTCCGCCGCCGGGACCGACCCTATCGGCGGGAGCGGCCCCGACCGCCGGCCGCCCCGCTGCCGGTCAGCAGAGCACCGGCAGCCCGAGCGCGGTGACGCACAGCGGCAGCGGCAGGTCGACGATCGGTGGCGTGCCGGTCCGGGCCGGCGCCGGCCCGGCAGCCGGCGAAGTTCCGGGACGCCGGCACCGAGAGCAGCATCGACATGCACACGGTGCGCGACAACGCCCTGGCGTTCGTCGCCGGGCGCTCGGTCCAGGAGATCAGGGAGGCCAGCGAGGA
>JAOPWO010000457.1 GCA_025965635.1 Modestobacter sp.
CGGGGACGGCGCCGACCGGGCGTCCCGGAACCGCCGCAGCGCCCCGGCGCCCCCGAGCAGCAGTCCCAGCCCGCCGGCGACGAGCACGGCCACGGCTGCCCGGGCCAGCAACTGCGGACCGGTGGCGAGCACGTGCGCCGTCCACAGGACGTCGATGTCCGGCAGGCCCTGCACCAGCATCAGCCACCCGGCGATCAACGCCATCAGCCCGGTCAGTGCACCGTGCCCCCGGCGGGCCGCGCGCACGCCGACCACCGCGACCAGCAGGAGCAGCAACGCCGGCAGCAGAGCACCGACGACCGCCCCGGCGTGCGACGAGATCGTGACCGATGGTTCCGGCGTCGCGGCTGCGTGCCACAGCGAGGCCAGGGCGCCGCCCGCCAGCGCGAGGGCCAGCGGGCGAGGCGTGCGCGCGAGCCAGCCGGCCGCGACGGCCGCGACGAGCAGGAGCGCGTAGACCGGCCAGACGAGCCCGCCCGGGGGCGGCGGGCTCCAGGTGAGCTCACCGGCGACGACGACCGGCTCGCCGCCGTGGGTCATCGGCACGGTCCACTCGATCACGGTGTGCGCCCTGCCGGGGTCGGCGGCGACGATCGGCGGGAGCATGCCCTGGCTCATCCAGTGCGTCCGGTGGTCGTGCCACAGGTAGCGCGGCTCGGTGGAGACCTGCTGCCACTCCGCAGGCGCCTCGACGTCGGCCGTGGCGGGCATGCCGTTGGCCGCGTAGCGGTCGAGGTTCAGGTAGGTCGCCGGGCTGCGGGTGTTCCGCCAGACGCCGTCCGGGCCGATCCGCAGGTAGGGCTCGCCGGAGTAGCCGGGCACCTCCAGGTCGACGCCGGTGTCGTTGACCACCTCGAGCTCGTCGCCGAACTGGAGGATCCGCGCCGTCACACCGGGCAGCGCCGGGGTGACCGACCGGACCCGGCCGTCGAAGTCGCTGCCGGCCTGGCCGCTGCCCACATGCGCGGACGCGGGGCCGGCGAGGGCCAGGGTGGCCAGCACCCCGAGCAGGACGACGAGCAGCCGGCGGGCCCGCACCGCCCTCACTCGGCGGCGACGACGGCCAGGTCGGTCGCGATGTCCCGGCCGGTGTTCTCCGCGTCGAACGCCACGTCGGCCTCACCGTCGGTGCCGTAGAGCAGCAGCAGCGCCGAGTGCGCCTGCCCGTCGTCCTGGGCGAGGGGCACTCCGGCGGCCAGCTGCGCCTGCTCGATCTGCTCCTGGGTGCCGGAGAGCCCGACGAACGACACGGGCAGGTCGGCGTCGAACCGCCCGAGGTACTCCCCCAGCACCTCCGGGGTGTCCCGGGCCGGGTCGGTGGTGACGAACACCACCGTCGTCCGCGCGGCAACCGCGGGGTCGACGCTGCGCAGCCCCAGCGCGACGTCGGCCATCGTCGTCGGGCAGACGTCGGGGCAGTTGGTGTAGCCGAAGAAGAGCAGCGTCGGGCCCGCGGCGGTGCGGGCGGCGAAGTCGTACGGCGCCCCGGCCGTGTCGGTCAGCGTGAACGCCGGCTTCTGGTACGGGTCCTGGAGGTGGATGCCCTGGTAGGGACTGGCCTCCTCCGCCACGGTCGCCGGCGCCTCGGCACTGCCGGAGTGCTGGTCGTGCCCCTCGGGCTCGGCGCTGGCGTCCCCTCCGCAGCCGGCCAGCAGCAGTCCGGCCGCGAGGGCGAGCGCGGTCAGCCCACGCCGTCCCCTGGCCGGCCGGAGGGGTACGCGGTTGCCTTCGGTCACTCCGACACGGTACGTCGGCGGGCGGCCAGGCCGAGCCCGAGACCGGCCAGCCCGGCCAGCAGCCCGAGGACTGCCACGACCAGCGCCGCCACAGCGGTCCGGTTCCCGTCGTCCTCAGCGGTGGCGGTCTCGGCGGCCGGCTCGGTGCCGGTCGCGCCGTCGGCCGAGCTGCCCCCGTGCGCGTCGGTGGTCGCGGTGTCCGGGCCGGCCAGCGACAGCACCGGCGCCGGGCGCTGCGGCTCCGGCTGGCCCTCCACCGTCGGCTCGATCCAGGCGGCTTCCGTGCCGTCGCTGTAGGCCTGGACGACGTTGAAGGTCAGCGCCTCGGTCTCCGGGAACGGCCCGCCGGACAGCGCGAACTCCTGGAACTGGCCCGGCGCGACGCCGCTGCCCGGCTCGGCGCGGAACTCCACGACCGACACCGCCTCGGTCACCTGCTCGTCGCCGGCCTCGACCGGCGGGGTGAGCTGGGCCTTGGTGAGGGTGACCGTCCACCCGGGCACCGGCTGGGCGCGCAGCGACGTCAGCGGGGTGTCGGTGGGCACCTGGATGCGCAGCGCCACGGTGCTGGCCACGTCGCTCTCGTTGGGCACCCGGAAGGTGATCTTGCCGTAGCCGCCCGGTGCCGCGTCGGCGGACGCGACGGTCACGTGCGCGGAGGCGACGCCGCCGGTGAGGGCGACCAGGCCGGCGGTGAGCGCCAGGACCAGGACGGCGCGCAGGCGACGGCCTCGCCGAGGACGCGGCTGGAGCAGGTGCAGGGACACGGTTCTCCTGTTCGGGATGGGTCTCGGGACGACGAAGTGGCTCAGCGGACCGCGAAGACGGTGCTGGCCGTGGCGGCGGTGAACTCGTCGAGGCGGACGCTGACGGTGAGCGTCCAGGTGCCGGCGGTGGGCAGCACGGTCCCGTCGCCGACGTAGTGGCCGGGGCCGGCCCCGGCCAGGTCGACCTCCAGCGGTCCGATCTGCTGCTGCCGTTCAGCGAGGGTCACGTGCACCTCGCGCGGCTGGGTCAGCTCCCCGTCGGCGTCGTAGAGGTAGACGTGCAGGGTGGTGGGCCCCGGGCTGGCCGGGGCCACGGACACGAGGACGTCGCCGCCCGCGGCGCCGCCGCCGGCCCGCTGCAGCGGCAGGGTGACCTCCACCGGCGTGGCGATCGCCGCCCGCGCGGGCGGGGTGCCCACCAGAACGGCGGACAGCGCGAGCACCACCACGGCGCCCGCCACCTCGAGCAGCACCGACCGGCGGAGGCTGCGGACCTCGGCCGGG
>JAOPWO010000007.1 GCA_025965635.1 Modestobacter sp.
CGACCTGTGGTCGCGGGCGCGCCGTTGCTCTCGGGGGTGCTACCGCTCTCGGCGGCGCCGGCGCCGGTCGAGGCGGTGCCAGTGGTCGATGGCGGGGTCACCGGGGCGCCGTTGCCGCCGCCGCTGACCGGAGCCTCCAGCGGTGCGCCCGAGGAGGCGGCACCCGCGTCGGGACGGTGGTCGCTGCGCGGCGTGGGCACGGTCGTCGCGGCGGCCGCCGGGGTGGACGAGCCGCCCACCTGCCGCTCGGAGATGGCCGCGACCAGGTCGCTCTTGCGCATGCGGGCGGTGCCGGTGATCCCGAGCTCACCCGCCAGACGCTGCAGTTCCGGGAGCAGCATCCCGGACAGTCCGCTGCCACGGCGGCGGGAGCGCACGGCTCCGGCGTCTGGAGCAGCCTCGGTCGACGGGGTCGCGTCGCTCGCGACGTCGACGAGGTCGGTGGTCTCGCTCACGTACAGGTCCTTCCCTGCGGTGACCTGCGCCTACCGACGCAGGGGGTGACCCGGTCCGGACGACCCGGCCCATTGCGAGGGCTGCGGGCGTCGTTGCGGACACGGGTCTGTGGATGCGGAGCAAGTTCGAGCGGCGACGGGTCGCACGGCTACAACGGCCCCGCGTGAGGCGCGCCCGGAGGCGGCTACGTCGTCAGCCTAGACACAGGCCGACATCGCCCACAACACCGTCTGCCACCGGTGTCTTCCAGGCGACTAGAACGATACCGCATCGTGATCGGCGGTGCTCAGTGCGACGGTCGCACCCGTGCCGTCGACCAGCAGGGGCAGGCAGCGCCAGCCGGTCGGCGTGCGGTCCAGGAGCGTCCGCACGGCTGCCGCGGACGCCGGGTCGCCGAGGTGCTCGCCGGCGGCCAGCGGCGCGAGCACCAGGACGGTGGGGCCGGCGCCGGAGACCACGGCCGCGTGCCCGTCGGCGCGCAGCTCCTCGAGCAGCGCCGCGCTCTCCGGCATCGCCGCAGCCCGCTGGGACTGGTGCAGCCGGTCCTCGGTGCCCGCGAAGAGCAGCGCGGGGTCCCGGGTCAGCGCGTGCACGAGCAGCGCCGCCCGGCCGGCCGCGTGGGCGGCGTCGGCGTGCGGCACCACGTCGGGCAGCAGTCCGCGGGCGACGTGCGTGGACAGCGTGCTGCCGGGGACGAAGAGCACCGGGGCGATGCGGGGGTCCACCGACAGCCGGGCCGCCTGCGCCCCGGTGCCCGTCGTCCAGGACAGCGTCGCGCCGCCCAGCAGGCAGGCGGCCACGTTGTCGGGATGACCCTCCAGCACGGAGCACAACCGGAGCACGGCCGCGTCGTCCACGGCCGGCACGTCCGGGCACAGCGCCCAGGCCGCGAGCACGCCCGCGGTCACCGCGGCGGCCGACGAGCCCAGCCCGCGCCCCTGCGGGATGCCGTTGCGCGCCGACAGGTGCAGCCCTGCCGGTGTCCAGCCGAGCTCGACGCAGGCCGCGCGGAACGCCTGGACGACCAGGTGGGTCTCGTCCGTGGGGAGCTCACCGGCGCCGGCCCCCTCGACCTCCACGGTGAGCCCACCGTCGGTCACTGCGACGTCCAGGACGTCCCAGCAGGACAGTGCGAGCCCGGCGCAGTCGAAGCCGGGACCCAGATTGGCGCTGGTGGCCGGTACGCGGACGCGCACCCGGCGAGGAGCTGGCACCTCCGTCACAGGCCGAGCTGCGCTGCCGCGGCGGCCGCGTCGACCGGGATCGTGACCGGCGCCGGAGCGCCGGAGATGGCCCACTCCGGGTCCTTCAGCCCGTTGCCGGTCACCGTGCAGACCACCCGCTGGCCCGGCTCCAGCTCGCCGGCGGCCGCGACCTGCAGCAGGCCGGCCACCGAGGCGGCCGAGGCCGGCTCCACGAAGACCGCCTCGGTGCGGGCCAGCAGCCGGTAGGCGGCCAGGATCGCCCGGTCGGTGACCGCGTCGATCCGTCCGCCGGAGGAGTCCCGGGCGTCGAGCGCCTTGGTCCACGACGCCGGGTTCCCGATCCGGATGGCGGTGGCGATGGTGCTCGGCGACTCCACGACCTTGCCGGTGACGATCGGCGCGGCGCCCGCGGCCTGGAAGCCCCACATCCGGGGCGTGTGGGTGGCCGGGCCGGGCAACTCCGACGTGGTGCAGTACTCGCGGTAGCCCTGCCAGTACGCGGTGATGTTCCCGGCGTTGCCGACGGGCAGGCAGTGGATGTCGGGGGCGTCGCCCAGGACGTCGACGATCTCGAAGGACGCCGTCTTCTGCCCCTCGATGCGGTACTGGTTCACGCTGTTGACCAGGCTCACCGGGTAGTCGATGGCCAGCTTGCTGGCCAGCGCGAGGCAGTCGTCGAAGTTCCCCTCGACCTGCAGCAGCTTCGCGCCGTGCACGAGGGCCTGGGCGAGCTTGCCGGTGGCGATCTTGCCCTGCGGCACGAGGACGGCGCAGACCAGACCGGCCCGCGCGGCATAGGCCGCGGCGCTGGCGCTGGTGTTGCCCGTCGACGCGCAGATGACCGCCTGCGCCCCCTCTTCGACGGCCTTGGTGATCGCCATGGTCATCCCGCGGTCCTTGAAGGACCCGGTCGGGTTGGCACCCTCGACCTTGAGCCAGACGTCGCACCCGGTGCGCCGGGACAGCTCCACGGCCGGCACCAGCGGGGTGGCGCCCTCCTGCAGCGTGACCACCGGCGTGCCGGGGCTCACCGGCAGGCGGTGCCGATAGGCCTCGATCAGCCCCGGCCAGTACGGCGAGACCGGTCCCCGCAGCCCGGTAGTCGATTCCTTGATCACGTCAGACCCTCCACACGCAGCACACTGGTGACACCCCGGACGGCGGCCATGCCGCGCAGCCGCTCCACGGTCGCCGCGAGCGCGGCGTCGGGAGCCTGGTGGGTGACGATGACGAGGGTCGCGGCGTCGCCGTGCCCGTCCTGGCGGACGGTGGCGATGCTGACCCCCTGGGCGGCGAACTCCTGGGCCACGGTGGCCAGCACGCCCGGCTTGTCGGCCACGTCGAGGCTGACGTGGTACCGGGTGGGCGTCTCGGCCATCGGCCGCGTCGGCAGCGCGGCGTAGCCGGTCGCGTTCGGCCCGGCCACCCCGGCCACCCGGTTGCGGGCGACGGCGACCAGGTCACCGAGCACCGCGCTCGCGGTGGGCCCACCGCCCGCGCCCTGCCCGTAGAACATCAGCTGCCCGGCGGCCTCGGCCTCGACGAACACCGCGTTGAAGGCACCGTTGACCGCGGCCAGCGGGTGGGAGGTCGGGATCATCGCCGGGTGCACGCGGACGGCGATCGAGTCGCCGGCGCCGTTCGCGCCCGGCACCCGTTCGCAGATGGCCAGCAGCTTGACCGTGCAGCCGATCTCCGCGGCCCGGGCGACATCGGTGGCCGAGACCGCCGAGATGCCCTCCCGGTACACGTCGGAGGCGTGCACCGCGGAGTGGAAGGCCAGCGAGGCGAGGATGGCGGCCTTGGCCGCGGCATCGAACCCGTCGACGTCGGCGGTGGGGTCGGCCTCGGCGTACCCCGCCTCGGTCGCCTCGGCGAGCGCCTCTCCGAACCCGGCGCCGGTCTCCACCATCGAGGACAGGATGTAGTTGGTCGTGCCGTTGACGATGCCGACCACCCGGCGCAGCTGGTCACCGGCCAGCGATTCGCGCAGCGGGCGCAGCAGCGGGATCGCGCCGGCCACGGCGGCCTCGTAGTAGAGGTCCACCCCGGCGTCGGCCGCGGCCGTGTGCAGGGCGACCCCGTCGTCGGCCAGCAGGGCCTTGTTGGCGCTCACCACGGACTTGCCGGCCGCCATCGCGGCCAGCAGCAGGCTGCGGGCCGGCTCGATGCCGCCGAGCACCTCGACCACCCGGTCGACGTCGGGCCGGCGGACCAGCGCGTGCGCGTCGGTCGTCAGCAGCTCGGCGGGCACGTCGGGGTGCCGGTCGGGACGTCGGACGGCGACGCCGGCGACCTCGACCGGCCGGCCGATCCGGGCCGTCAGGTCCGCGGCTTGCTCCGACAGCAGCCGCAGCACCGCGCTGCCCACCGTGCCGCAGCCCAGCAGGGCCACCTTCAGCGGCACGTCCGACGGTCCGGTCATGACGTCTCCTCGTTGGCGCTCGTCGGCGGCATGACCACGGGCGCCCTGCCGATGCAGGAGCTGGTGAGCCCGCTCACGTGCGCACCCCCAGCTGCGGCGCGGGGGCGGGTTGGGAGGGAGAGATGGGAGGCGCGGGCACGTCGGCGAGGACGGCGTCGAGAGCGAACACGTCGGACAGTGTCTGCCGTCGGACCAGTTCGGTGGCGACGCCGTCCCGGACGGCGACCACCGGGGGCTTGAGCAGGTAGTTGTAGTTGCTGGCCATCGACCAGCAGTAGGCGCCCGTAGCGGCGACTGCGAGCTGGTCGCCCGCCTGCACGTCCGAGGGCAGCCACAGGTCGCGGACCAGGATGTCGCCGCTCTCGCAGTGCTTGCCGACGACCCGGCACAGCGCCGGCGGCGCCTCGGACGTGCGGTTGGCCAGCACGCA
>JAOPWO010000038.1 GCA_025965635.1 Modestobacter sp.
TCGGTGACCGCGCCCCGGACGGCGACCGGGCCGCCCACCTCACCGGCCGCCGCCACCCGCCGGCGGGGGAGACCGTGGCCGCACTGACCGGCCTGGGCAAGGAGTACGGCGGCGTGCACGCCGTGCGGGGCATCGACCTGGAGATCCGCGCCGGGGAGGTGGTGGGGCTGATCGGTCCCAACGGTGCCGGCAAGACGACCTTGGTCAACATGATCAGCGGCCTGGTCCCGCCCAGCTCGGGCAGCGCCACGGTCCTGGGGACGACGGTCGGGCGCACCCCGGTGCACGGGATGGCCGCGGCCGGCGTGAGCCGCACCTTCCAGCACTCCAAGCTGTTCAACCGCCTGTCGGCGCTGGACAACGTGCTGGTGGGGGCGCACCTGGTCAGCCGGCCCACCTTCCTGCGGCGCCTGCTGTGGCTGCCCTCGGCCCGTCGCGACGAGCAGGCGGCACTCGAGCGGGCGGCCGGGTGCCTGGACCGGGTGGGGCTCGCCCACCTGGCCACGACCCAGGCGTCGGCGCTGTCCTACGGCGACCAGCGCCGGCTGGAGATCGCCCGGGCGCTCGCCTCCGACCCGTCCCTGCTCATCCTCGACGAGCCGGCCGCCGGTATGAACCACGTCGAGGCCTCCACCCTGTCGACGCTGATCACGTCGCTGGCGGCGGACGGGCTGACCATCCTGTTCATCGAGCACAACGTGGGCATGGTGCTGCAGACCTGCACCCGGGTGGTGGTGCTCGATTTCGGTCAGGTGATCGCCAGCGGCACCCCCGCGGAGATCGCCGCCGACCCGGCCGTCATCGAGGCCTACCTGGGTAGCGCCGACGACGACCTCGACGACGGGCCGGGTGCCGGCTCGGTGGCCGACGGCACCGCCGCCGACCCGACCGCCGACCCGACCGCCGGCCGGGACGACGCCCCGGCGGCCGATGCCGTCACCAACGTGCACCCGGGCGCGGCGGGCACCCTCCCGCCGCCGGACACCACACCGAGGAACCTGACATGAGCGACCCCATCCTCGCCGTGGAGGGGCTCACGGTCAGCTACGGACGGGTGGAGGCCGTGCGCGGCGTCTCCTTCTCGGCGGCCCCCGGTTCCCTGGTCACGCTGGTCGGCGCCAACGGCGCCGGGAAGTCCTCGGTGATCAACGCCGTCTCGGGCATGATCCGGCCGTCGGGCGGGACGATCACCTTCGAGGGCCGGGACGTCACCCGCACCCCGGCCCACAAGCTGGTGGGCCGGGGGCTGGTGCAGGTGCCCGAGGGGCGTCAGATCCTGGCCACCCTCACCATCGAGGAGAACCTGCTGATGGGGGCCTGGCGCACCGGGAGCGCGGGCCAGCGGTCGATCGACGCCATGTACGACCGGTTCCCGGTGCTGGCGCAGCGGCGGACCCTGCCGGCCGGTGCGCTGTCCGGCGGCGAGCAGCAGATGCTGGCCATCGCCCGCGCCCTGGTGGCCGCCCCGAAGGTGATGTTGATGGACGAGCCGTCGATGGGGCTGGCCCCCAAGATCGTCGACGAGGTGTTCCGGGTCATCGGGGAGATCCGCGCCTCGGGCACCACCGTGGTGCTCGTGGAGCAGAACGCCCGGCGCGCGCTGCGGGCGGCCGACCACGGCTACGTGCTGCAGAGCGGCGAGGTCGTGCACTCCGGGCCGGCTGCGGAGCTGCTCGCCGACGAGCGGATCGTGCAGGCCTACCTCGGGGTGGAGGGGACGGCGGAGCGCCCGGACGGCACGCCGCGGCGCCCGGCCTGACCGCCCGAGGGGCCACCTGGCGTCCTCGGCTGGGTACGCCGGGACGGGGTCAGGTGCGACCTGTGCGGCCGATGGTGCGGAACGGGCGCACGTCGCCGCGTGCCACGCCCGGGCGCGTCTGCCGGATGCCGGTGGGCCCAACTAGGCTGGCACGCATGCCCGACCGCTGTGAGGTGCTCCCCGGAGACTCTGTCGTCGCCCGACGTGGTGGTGGACTGCTGTGGGTGGACGCCCCCGGTTCACCGGCGCTGGTGGCTGCCCTGCACGCCTGCCTCGGCGTCGCCGGGCCGGGGTCGGAGCGGGTGCTCGCCGCTGTCGCCGGCCAGGTCTCCCGGCTGTCGGACGGTCCGGCCTCCTTCGCCCTGGTGCTCGCCGACGCGGCCGGCGGCTCCGGCTCCGGTGTCGCGCTGTGGTCCGGCAAGGGCCAGCCGGCCGTGGACGGTGTCCCGGTGTCCGGTTCCTCGGTCGACGGCTGCACCCTGGCCAGTGGCTTCGCGCTCGGCCAGACCCTGTACGTCGGCCCTGGTCAGCCGGCCTCCTCGATGCCCCCGGGTGTCGCGTTCGACCTGGCCGAGGGCACCGTCCCCGGTTCGGGTGCCCTGCTGCAGCTGGCCGCGGCCGTCTCGTCGGGCGTCGCCGTCCCGCGGACTCCCGCGACGCCGGCACCCGAGTCGTTCACCGCCGGCTCCGACGCCGGGTTCGGCACGTCGGGCGGCGCCCCGTCCTCCGCGCCGATGGCCCAGGTGGGGGAGTCGACCGCCTTCTGGCGGCCCGAGCCGACCGCCGCGCCGGTGCTGCGCTTCGACGACGGCATGGTGGTCACCGTCGACGAGAACCTCGTCCTCGGTCGCCGTCCCGACGGCCACGACCTGGTGACCAGCGGCAGCGCCCGCCCGGTTCCGATCGCCGACACCCAGAACGTGCTCTCCTCCGCGCACGCCGCCATCCAGCGCGCCGGCCGCGAGGTGTCCCTCACCGACCTCGGTTCGCTGAACGGCACCCACGTGGCCGGGCCCGAGGCCACCGAGTGGACCCAGCTCGAGCCCGGCGTCTCGCACCCGCTCGCCGACGGCGACCGGCTGCTGCTGGGCTGGACGGTCATCACCTTCGAGCAGCCCGCGGAATGACGCACCCGCGGTGGGCAACGGCGTCCCGGGTGACCCGCTCCGCAGTTCACCCGGGACGGCGGATCACCCGCAGCGCCCAGACGCAGCGCCCGGGCAGCTCGACCGGCCCCGGCGGCAGCGTGGTCGGCCGGGGCGGGGCCCCGGTGGCGTGCTCGGTGGCGACGACCAGCTCGTAGCCGTCGCCCCACGGTGCCGCCGGCAGCGTGACCTGGACCGGGTCCGGCCCGGCGTGCAGCCACACCAGGTAGGACTTGTCGACGACCGGCCGGCCGACCTCGTCGCGGTGCCGGATACCCCGCCCGTCCAGGTACATCCCCACCGTCTGCAGCCCGGTGTCGAACCAGTCGGTGCTGGTCAGCTGACCGCCTCCGGGAGCGAACCAGGCGAGGTCGCGGGTGCCGCCGGTGCCCGGCAGGGCGGTCCCCGGCACCTCCATGCCCTCGAAGAACGACTCCTGCCGCAGCACCGGTGAGCCCCGGCGCACGGCCACCAACCGGGAGACGAACGTCCACAGGTCGGCGTCGATCGCGCCCCAGTCCAGCCAGGACACCTCGGTGTCCTGGCAGTAGGCGTTGTTGTTGCCACCCTGGGTGCGGCCCATCTCGTCGCCGGCGGTGAGCATCGGCACGCCGGTGGACAGCAGAAGCGTGGCCAGGTGGTTGCGGACCTGCCGGGCGCGCAGCTCGACCACCGCGGGGTCGTCGGTGGGGCCCTCGACGCCGCAGTTCCAGTTCCGGTTGTGGCTCTCGCCGTCCCGGTTGTCCTCGCCGTTGGCCCCGTTGCGCTTGTGCTCGTAGGTGACCAGGTCGGCCAGGGGGAAGCCGTCGTGCGCGGTGACGAAGTTGACCGACGCGAACGGGCGCCGGCCGTCGGAGCGGTAGAGGTCGGAGGAGCCGGTCAGCCGGTAGGCCAGGACGCGCACCCCGACCCGCGCGCCGGACCAGACGTCCCGGACGGTGTCGCGGTACTTGCCGTTCCACTCCGTCCACGGCGGCGGGACGTAGCCGACCTGGTAGCCGCCGGGGACGACATCCCAGGGCTCGGCGATCAGCTTGACGATGCTGACCACCGGGTCCTGGTGGACGACGTCGAAGAACGCCGACAGCCGGTCGACGTCGTGCATCGAGCGGGCCAGGGCCGAGGCGAGGTCGAAGCGGAACCCGTCGACGTGCATCTCGCTGACCCAGTAGCGCAGCGAGTCCATCAGCAGCGCCAGCACCGGGGGACGGCGGACGTCGAGGGTGTTCCCGCAGCCGGTGTAGTCGGTGTACCGGGACCGGTCGCCGTCCGTGCCGTGGCCGCCCAGCCGGTAGTACCCGCCGTTGTCGATGCCCTTGAACGACAGGGTCGGGCCGGTGTGGTCACCCTCGGCGGTGTGGTTGTAGACGACGTCGAGGATCACCTCGATGCCCGCGGCGTGCAGCGTCTTGACCATCGCCTTGAACTCGGTGACCTGGGCGCCGCCCGGGCCCGCGGAGCTGTAGCCCGCGTGCGGGGCGAAGTAGCCGAGGGTGTTGTAGCCCCAGTAGTTGGTCAGGCCGCGGCGCAGCAGGTGCGGCTCGCTGACGAAGTGGTGCACCGGCAGCAGCTCGACCGCGGTGACGCCGAGCGACACCAGGTGCTCGACGAACGCCGGGTGGGCGAGCCCCGCGTACGTGCCGCGCAGCGGCGGCGGGACGTCGGGGTGGCGCATGGTGGCGCCCTTGACGTGCACCTCGTAGATCACCGTGTCCGACCACGACGTGCGCAGCAGCGCGTCGCCCTGCCACGGGAAGGAGTCGTGGATGACGACGCCCCGCGGCACGAACGGCGCGGAGTCGGTGGCGTCGGGCAGCCCCGGGTCGTGCTCCTGGTGGGCGAACAGCGACCGGTCCAGCACCAGGTCCCCGTCCACCGCCCGGGTGTAGGGGTCCAGCAGCAGCTTGGCCGGGTTGTAGCGCGCACCCGAGGCGGGGTCGTGCGGGCCGTGCACCCGGTAGCCGTAGCGCTGGCCGGGCCGGACGCCCGGTAGTCGGCCGTGCCAGACCTGGTGGGTCGTCTCCTGGAGCCGCTGGCGGTGCTCGGTGCCGTCGGGGTCGAACAGGCACAGCTCCACGCCGGTCGCCCCGGCTGACCACAGAGCGAAGTTCGTCCCCGTGCCGTCCCAGTGCGCACCCAACGGGGCGGCCGTCCCGGGCCAGACCTCGGCCGGCGTTCCCGCTGCTGATCCACTCACCACCGCATCGTGCCCGACTCGGGAGCACCCGTGTCGGAGCCACGTCCCGCACCTGGCGGATCGGGTTGGTTGGATGGTGCCCGTGGAGAGCGAACCGGTCGTCGAGATCCGGGCTGTGGACGTCGTCCGGGGGGAGGCCCACCTGTTGCGCGGGGTCGACTGGACCGTGCGGGCCGATGAGCGGTGGGTGCTCCTGGGGCCCAACGGCGCGGGCAAGACCACGCTCCTGCAGTTGGCCGGCGCGCAGCTGCACCCGACCCGCGGCGAGGTGCGGATCCTCGGCGAGACCATGGGCGCCGTCGACGTCTTCGAGCTGCGGCCCCGGATCGGGCTGACCAGCGCGGCGTTGGCCCAGCGGATCGCGCCCGGCGAGCGGGTCGGCGACGTCGTGGTCAGCGCCGGCTACGCCGTCGTGGGGCGCTGGCGGGAGCGGTACGACGTCCACGATCTGACCCGCGCGGCGATGCTCATGCAGCAGTGGGGCGTGGCCCCGATGGCGCACCGGACGTTCGGCACGCTCAGCGAGGGTGAGCGCAAGCGGGCCCAGATCGCCCGGGCGCTGATGACCGACCCCGAGCTGCTGCTGCTCGACGAGCCGGGGGCAGGCCTCGACCTCGGCGGCCGGGAGGACCTGGTCACCCGGCTCTCCGGACTGGCCAACGACCACTACGCGCCGGCCCAGGTGCTGGTCACCCACCACGTGGAGGAGATCCCGCCGGGCTACTCGCACGCCCTCCTGCTGCGCGGCGGTGAGGTGGTGGCCTCCGGGCCCGCCCCGGAGGTGCTCACCGCGCCGCTGCTGTCGGAGGCGTTCGGACTGCCGCTCTCGGTGCAGCGGGAGAACGGCCGGTACTCGGCCCGCCGGGCCTGACCGGCGCGCCGGTGGTCGGCCAGGCGAGGCCCGGGACGGCGCCGGGACGAGGCGGCACGGCGTCCTGGCGGGCGTCCTGGCGGGCGCCCCGGTGGCCGACGGTGCTGCTGCTGGCGGGGTTGGCGGTGCAGCTGGCACCGCTGCTCCTCCGGCCGCTGGTGCTCACCCAGGACGGCCCGGCCCACCTCGCCGGCGCCTGGGTGCTGCTGCACCACGGGGACGACGGGCCCCTGGGCCAGCTCCTCCGCGAGCACTACGAGGTCGACCTCAGCCCGGTGCCCAACATGCTCGCCACCCTGCTGCTGGCCGGCCTGCTGCTGGTCGTCGGCCCCGGCCTGGCCGAGAAGGTGCTGCTCGCCGGGTTCGTGGTGCTGCTGCTGGCCGGGCTGCGCTACGCCCTGCGCGGGGTGGACCGGCGGGCAGGCTGGCTCGCCGCGGCCGCCCTCCCGCTGGCCGGGAGCCAGCTGGTCGTCTACGGGTTCTACAACTTCTGCCTGGGCACCGCGCTCGCGCTGGTCGCCGTCGGCCTGGGCCTGCGCCGGCGGAGCGGGTGGGACGTGCGCGGCACCGTGTCGCTGGTCGCGGTCCTGGCGCTGACCTGGACGACGCACCTGCTCCCCTGGGCCGGAGCCGCCGCACTGCTGGGCGCGCTGGCGGTCGCGCGCTCGGTCGTCGGCCTGCGCTCGGGACAGCCCGTCGCGCAGGTCGCCGCCCGGCACCTCGCCGGTCCGGCCCTGGCCGTGCTGCCCACCCTCGTGCTCAGCGTCCGCTACGTGCTGGGCAGCGAGACCGCGCCCGGGGAGGCGGTCGGCGGGGTCAGCTGGAGCCGGCTGGGCGCCCTGGTCACGCTCGCCAAACCGTTGGTCGTGGCCAGCTGGTGGGAGCTGCTGCCCGCGGTGCTCGTCGCGGCCACCCTGGGTGCCCTCGGGCTGGCCGCGTCGCGCCGGGCCGACCCGGTGGCACCCGCGGACGCTCCGGCGCGGGCCGACCGGCTCGTGCTGGGGACGGCGACGCTGCTGTCGGCCGCCGCGTTCCTGCTCACGCCGTCCCGGCTGGGCGACGACTACGGCTTCCTGCCCGAGCGGCTGGCCTGGTTCCCCCCGCTGCTGCTCACGTTGTTCTGCGCCACCCGGCTCCCGGACCGCCGGCGGACGGCCCAGCTCGCGGCCGGCGTCCTGGTGGTCGCTGCGTCCGCCGCCGTCCTCGTGCGGCTGCCCACCGAGCTGCGCGACCAGCGGTACGCCGCCGAGGTGATGTCGGTGGCAGCCGACCTGCCACCCGGCTCCACCTTCGCGGTGCTGCGGTTCAGCGGGTACGAGGCGGCGCTGGCCCCCCTCGACAAGGAGCCGAACCCGTTGCGCCACCTGTCCAGCCGCCTCGCGGTCGAGGTCGGGGGCGTCGACATCGGCCACTACGAGGCGGTCTACCCCTACTTCCAGGTGCGCTTCCGGGACGGGTCGGTGCGCAGTGCCGTCGACCACCGCCTCGAGCAGCTGGACCAGGTGCCGCCGTCGGTCGACCTGCTCGATGCCGGCGGCCGGCTCGACGCGGTGCTGGTGGTGGGGCTGGATGACGCCGAGCCGTGGGTGCGTGACGCCCGCCGCACGGCGCACGTCCTCGACCACCTGCGCGCCGGGTACGAGGAGGTGGCAGTGTCGGGGCCGGACGGTCACGTCTCGGTGTGGAGGTTGCGCGGGTCGGCGGGCGGGTAGCGGCCCCCGGCACGCGGTCACCAGGGAGGTCGACCGTCGTGCCTGCGCCCGGTCACCGGGCGGAGCCGCCGTCCAGCCGACGGTCCGTGCCACGCGGACCGGCGGCTCCTGCTTGGAGGACCGTTGCACCAGCTCCCCGCGTTCCAGCCGGCCGTCGTCGTCATCGGCGCCGGCCCCGCCGGCCTGACCGCCGCCCACGAGCTGACCCGCCGTGGCCGAGCGGTGACGGTGCTCGAGGCCGATGACGTGGTCGGCGGCATCAGCCGCACGGTCGAGCGCGAGGGCTGGCGGTTCGACATCGGCGGGCACCGCTTCTTCACCAAGGTGCCGGCTGTGGAGGCCTGGTGGCACGAGGTGCTGGGCGAGGACTTCCTGTCCCGCCCCCGGCTGTCGCGGATCCTCTACGCCGGCACCCTGTTCGACTACCCGCTCAAGCCGATGAACGCGCTGCGGAACCTGGGCCCGGTCGAGGCGGTCCGGTGCGTGAGCTCCTACCTGGCGGCGCAGGTGCGCCCCCCGCGTGACCAGTCGCACTTCGAGGGCTGGGTCTCCGCCCGGTTCGGCCGCCGCCTCTACGGGATGTTCTTCAAGACCTACACCGAGAAGGTCTGGGGCATCCCGGCCACCGACATCCAGGCGGACTGGGCTGCCCAGCGGATCAAGGACCTCTCGCTGGGGACGGCGATCCTGCACGCGCTGCGCCCCGGCCGGTCCGCGACGAAGGTCACCACGCTGATCGACCGGTTCCAGTACCCGCGGACCGGCCCGGGGCTGATGTGGGAGCGGGCCACCGAGCGGGTCCGAGCCGGCGGGGGCACGGTGCAGCTGTGCTCGACGGTCACCCGGATCGAGCGGGACGAGGACGGTGTCGTCGCCGTCGACGTGCGGACGACGGACGCCGCGGGCCGGACCGGCGGGCAGGAGCGGCTCCCGGTCGGCGAGCTGATCAGCTCGATGCCGCTGCCCGAGCTGGTGCTCGCGATGGACCCGCCGGCTCCCGAGCACGTGCAGGAGGCCGCCCGGGGCCTGAGCCACCGTGATTTCCTCACCGTCGCCCTCGTCGTCCCGGAGTCGGCCGGCTTCCCGGACAACTGGATCTACGTGCACTCGCCCGAGGTCCGGGTCGGCCGGGTGCAGAACTTCGGCAGCTGGTCGCCCCACCTGGTGAAGGACGGGCGGACCTGCCTGGGCCTGGAGTACTTCGTCGACGAGGGCGACGACCTGTGGGAGTCCTCCGACGACGCCCTGATCGCGCTGGCCACCACGGAGCTGGACCTGCTCGGCCTGGTCGGGGCGGGCTCGGTGGAACGCGGCTACGTCGTCCGGATGCCGAAGGCCTACCCGGTCTACGACGAGGGCTACGACCGGCGGGTCGACGTCATCCGCGGCTGGCTGGCCGAGGCCACCCCGAACGTGCACCCGGTGGGTCGCAACGGCATGCACCGGTACAACAACGCCGACCACTCGATGGTCACCGCGATGCTGACCGTCGAGAACATCCTCGACGGAGCCGGGCACGACGTCTGGGCGGTCAACGTGGAGGCGGACTACCACGAGGAGGCCGCGGTCGCTGACGCCGATGGCCCCGGCACCGGCCGGCCCGCCGACCAGACCGAGGTCACCGCTGCCGCGCTGGGGACGGGCCGCTCGGCGCCGGTGCGACCGCGCCGACGGCCACGTGTCGCCTGAGGCGGCCGGCACCCGATCGCGCGAGGG
>JAOPWO010000040.1 GCA_025965635.1 Modestobacter sp.
CGCCGGCGCAGGTCGGCACAGTCCTGGTGGTCGGTGGCCTCCAGCCGCGACGCGACCGACGCGACCGCCCGCAGCGCCCGCCGTCGGGCGCCGTCCAGACCGCAGGCGTGCCCCTGCCCGTCGGTCACCGCCAGCACCCGCTCGGCGGACGGGACGACGCGCATGCCGGCCGGAGCCGGCCCGGGCGCGGGCTCACCGGCCAGCCGCACCAGCTCCCGCCACGTGCGGTGGGCCTCGATGCCGGTCACCTTCTGCTCCAGGACGGCGGGCACCAGCACGTCCCAGGTGCGCCCGGTGCGACCCAGCCGTAGCCACGGGGTGCTCCGGTGCAGCCGGTCGACCAGCGGGTGCTCGCCGACCGGGAAGCCGGCCGGGGAGTCCTCGGCGCCCAGCCACCCGGGGACGGCGGCGCCGGCCCAGGCCGCGCCCGGCCCCCAGGCCGCGACGTGCAGCTCGGCACCGGAGCCCCACAGCCGCACGGTCGCGGGTCCCTCCGGGGTGGTCGTGGTGCGCCAGATGCCCGACTCGGTGTACTGCAGCGTCGGGTCGCCCACGCCGCGGCGGTCCCGGGACAGCGTCCGCCGCGGGTCCAGCGGCCAGTCCGGCCGCCAGACGGAGGTCACCTCCGGCGCGGCGAGGGTGCCGCTCATGCGGTGCTCCATCGGAAGCCCGAGGCCGCGCGGCCGTCCGTCCACCTGGTTCAGCGTGGGGCCATCCGCAGCGCGGCGTCCATCCGGACCACCTCGCCGTTGAGGTAGCCCTGCTCGATGATCGCCAGGGCCAGCTGCGCGTAGTCGTCCGGGCGGCCCAGCCGGCGCGGGAACGGGATGCCGGCGGCCAGGCTGGTGCGGGCCTCCTCGGGGAGACCGGCCAGCAGCGGGGTATCCACCAGGCCCGGGGCGATGGTGCAGACCCGGACGCCCACGGCGGCCAGGTCGCGGGCCGCCGGCAGGGTCATCCCGACGATGCCGCCCTTCGAGGCGGCGTAGGCGATCTGCCCGATCTGCCCGTCGTAGGCCGCGATCGAGGCGGTGTTGACGATGACGCCGCGCTCGCCGTCCTCACCCGGCTCGGTGCGGGCCATCGCTGCGGCGGCCAGCCGCAGCACGTTGAACGTGCCGACCAGGTTGACCATCACCGTGCGGGTGAAGGGGGCCAGCTCGTGCGGCGTGCCGTCCCGGCCCAGCGTCCGGCCGGCCCAGCCGATGCCGGCGCAGTTGACCGCGATCCGCAGCGGGCGGTCCTTGCCGGTGGCGTCCTCGATCGCGGCCTGCACCGAGGCCTCGTCGGTGACGTCGGTGGGCACGAAGGTGGTGTGCCCGCCCAGCTCGTCCGCGAGCGCCACACCCCTGCCGGCCTGCACGTCCAGGATGGTGACCGCCGCGCCGCGCGCGGCCAGGGCCCGGGTGGTCGCCTCACCCAGACCGGAGGCGCCGCCGGTGACGAGGGCCGAGACGTCGAAGTCCTTCATGCCCGCCAAGGTATCCCGGGACGGCGGCCCCCCTGCAGGGTCCCGCCACGGACCTGCGAGTGACGGGACAGGGAGGTCGTCCTTCAGGCGAAGCGGTCCCCGAGGCGCCGCTGCACCTCGGCGAGCAGCGTCTTGACCCGCTCGGCGTCCCGCACGGGGCAGACCATCGTGACGTCGGCGGTGTGCACCACCACGCTGTCGCGCACGCCCACCAGCGCCACCAGGTGCCCGGGGTCGTCGCTGAGGACGACGTTGCCGCCGCTGTCGAGCAGCACGGTCAGGCCGCGCACGGCGTTGCCGGCCTCGTCGGTGTCGAGGGTGTGCGCGAGCGCCGGCCAGGAGCCGACGTCCAGCCACTCGACGTCGAGGTCGACGACGACGACCCGGCCCGGCTGAGCCGCGGCCGGCTCGAGGACGGCGTAGTCGACGCTGATCTTCGGCAGCCCCGGGAACACCTCCGCCAGCGCCGCGTCCCGCCGGGGCCCGGCCGGGGCCGCGACGATGCGGCCCAGCCCGGCGGCGGACTCGGGGAGGTGCTCGGCGAGCGCGTCGAGCACGGTCTGCGCCCGCCACACGAACATCCCCGAGTTCCACAGGTACTCGCCGCTGGCCAGGTACTGCTCGGCGGTGGCCAGGTCCGGCTTCTCCCGGAAGGAGGCGGCCTCGGCTGCGCCGGCCACCTCGGTGGCGGCGCCCTTCTGCACGTAGCCGAAGCCGGTGGCCGGCGAGGTGGGGGTGACGCCGAGCGTGACCAGCGCCCCCGGGCGGACGGCGAGGACGTCGTAGGCGGTGGTCAGCGCGGCGGCGAAGCGGTCGACCGGCCGGATCACGTGGTCAGCGCTGACCACGGCGAGCTCGGCGTCCGGGTCGACGTCGGCCACCAGCGCGGCGGTCAGCCCGACGGCGTTGGCGGTGTCCCGGGCCACCGGCTCGAGCACCAGCCGGTCGGCGCGGAGATCGGGCAGTGCGGCGCGCACCGCGGCGCCGTAGCGGGCGGCGGTGCACACCCAGATCTGCTCGGCCGGCAGCACGGCCTGCAGCCGGCCGAACGCCTCGGCCAGCAGGCTGTGCGCGCCGTGCCGGCCGTCCGCGGAGCCCTCGTCGGCGATGACGTCGAGGAGCTGCTTGGGCCGGGCCGCGCGGGACAGCGGCCACAACCGCGTCCCGGACCCTCCGGCCATGATCACCGCGTGCCGCACGTCAGCCGCCGTCCGGCGTCTCGTCGATGCGGCGGACGAACGTGGCTCCGCCCGCGACCCGGGCGTTGACGTAGGACAGCAGCGTGCGGGCGGCCAGTCCGGCCCGCAGGGCCAGCCGGAGCGGCGCGTGCCGGCGCTTCGGGTACTGGAAGGAGAGGTAGCGCAGCGCGCTCGCGTGGTGCGCCCGCTGCATCCGGTGCGGATCGCGGCGGGTCGCGTGCGCGCCCTCGTGCACCACCACCGCCGACGGCGCGTACACGTGCAGCCAGCCCCGCCGGCCCAGCCGCTCGGCCAGGTCGACGTCCTCGAAGTACATGAAGTAGCCCGGGTCGAACCCACCCACCGACCAGAAGGCCTCCAGGTCGATGAGCAGGCACGACCCGGACAGCCACCCGGCCGGCCGTTCCCGCGGCGCCTCCCGCTCGCGCCGGTAGGACGCCGTCCAGGGGTTCGTCGGCCACGCCCAGCCCAGCAGCGCGTGGCCGATGCCGGTGGACAGCCGGGGCAGATCCCGCGCCGAGGGGTAGAGGTCACCGGCAGCCGTGCGGATCGCCGGGCCCACCGTGGCCGCTCGTGGCCAGCGTTCGGCGGCCGCCAGCAGCGCGTCGATCGAGCCGGGCTGGAAGTCCAGGTCGGGGTTGGCCACGATCGCCTGACCGGACCGGAGGTCGGCCAGCGCGGCGTTCGCCGCGGCTCCGTACCCCACGTTGCCGCCGGTGCGCAGCAGCTGGACCTCCGGGTGCCGAGCGACGGCGGCCTCCGGAGCACCGTCGGTCGAGCCGTTGTCGGCCAGCACGATCTCCACCGGGCGCGTGGTCGCGGCGGCCAGCGAGTCGATGAAGCCCTCGAGGACCTCTCCCGGCGAGTAGGTCACGGCCACCACACGGAGCGGCTGGACCGCGGAGACGTCGCCCACGACGGAGACCTTAGAGGCGCCGACCGAGGTGGGTCCGGGCGGCTGCAACGGTATCGTCGCCAGTCGTGACTACAGCCAGCCCTGACCTCGTCGTCGTCGGCTCCGGCTTCTTCGGCCTCACCGTCGCCGAACGAGTGGCGACCGAGCTGGGCAAGCAGGTGCTCGTCATCGACCGGCGGGACCACATCGGGGGCAACGCCTACTCCGAGCCCGAGCCGGAGACCGGCATCGAGATCCACCGGTACGGGGCGCACCTCTTCCACACCTCGAACACCCGCGTCTGGGAGTACGTCAACCGCTTCACCGAGTTCACGAAGTACCAGCACCGCGTCTACAGCATCTACTCCGGCCAGACGTACTCGCTGCCGATCAACCTGGCCACCATCTGCCAGTACTTCGGCAAGAGCTACTCCCCGTCCGAGGCGCGCTCGCTCGTCGCCGAGCAGGCCGGCGAGATCGACACCGCCGACGCCGCCAACCTCGAGGAGAAGGCGGTCTCGCTCATCGGGCGCCCGCTGTACGAGGCGTTCATCCGCGGCTACACGAAGAAGCAGTGGCAGACCGACCCCACCGAGCTGCCGGCCGAGGTCATCGCCCGGCTGCCGGTCCGCTACACCTTCGACAACCGCTACTTCAACGACACCTACGAGGGCCTCCCGGTCGACGGGTACACCGCGTGGCTGACGAAGATGGCCGACCACCCGAACATCGAGGTGCGGTTGGAGACCGACTGGTTCGACGTCCGCGACGGACTGCCCGACGACGTGCCGGTCGTCTTCACCGGACCGATCGACAAGTACTTCGACTACCAGGCCGGCGAGCTGGGGTGGCGCACGCTGGACTTCGAGCGGGAAGTCCTCCCGATCGGCGACTTCCAGGGCACCTCGGTCATGAACTACGCCGACGAGGACGTCCCGTACACCCGGGTGCACGAGTTCCGGCACTTCCACCCCGAGCGCGACTACCCCGCCGACAAGACCGTCGTGGTGCGGGAGTACTCCCGGTTCGCGGAGAGCGGCGACGAGCCCTACTACCCGATCAACACCCCCGAGGACCGGGCCAAGCTCGAGGTCTACCGGCAGCTGGCCAAGAAGGAGGCGGCGGAGAAGCGCGTGCTCTTCGGCGGCCGGTTGGGCACCTACAAGTACCTCGACATGCACATGGCGATCGGCTCCGCACTGAGCATGTTCGACAACCGCATCCGCCCCTTCTTCGACCAGGGCGGCTCCCTCGACGGCCGCCTGGAGGACTGACCCGCCATGACGACCACCAGCCAGCTGCACGCCGCAGCCGACGTCCCGGTCTCCCCCGAGATCGTCAGCGACCCCGCCGAGGAGGACCTCGCCCCGGGCCGGGCCGTGACGCTGCTCCAGCGGGTGCTCATGCCCCGCCCGGCCGACCAGCTGAAGGTCCGCAGCCTCTACCTCGACGAGGTCAACTCGGGCCGGGTCCGGGTGCAGGACCGGTTCAGCGCCGAGATCCGGGACGGCGCCGAGCTGTCCTTCGCGACGTACTTCAACGCCTTCCCGGCCAGTTACTGGCGCCGGTGGAGCGTGCTGGAGTCCGTCGTCCTCCAGGTGACCCTCTCCGGCACCTGCCGGGTCGACGTCTACCGGTCGAAGGCCGACGGCGAGTCGATGCACATCATCGGCACCACCCACGAGGGCGGCGACGAGCGGACGCTGGAGTTCGAGCTGGACCTCGGCCCGTTCATCGACGGCGGGTGGTACTGGTTCGACGTCACGACCGAGGAGCGCACGACGATCCACCGGGCCGCCTGGTTCGCCCCGCAGGCGCCCGTGGAGCAGCCCCGCCTCGGCATCGGCATCTGCACGTACAACCGCCCGGTGGACGCGGTGGCGGCACTGACGGCGCTGACCGAGGACGAGGCGGTCCGCGATGCGCTGCACCTCGTGGTGGTCGCCGACCAGGGCAGCAAGCACGTCCGTGACGCCGCCCACTACCCCGCCGTGGCCGATGCCCTCGGCGACCGGCTGCGGATCATCCAGCAGCCCAACCTCGGTGGCAGCGGGGGCTTCGCCCGCACCATGCACGAGGCGTTCACCAACAGCGACGTCAGCCACCACATCCTGCTCGACGACGACATCCAGATCGAGCCGGACAGCATCCTGCGCGCCCGGGCCTTCGCGGCGTTCGCGCAGAAGCCGATGCTGGTGGGCGGCCAGATGCTGGCGCTGCAGGACCGCTCGGTGCTCCACACGATGGGCGAGATCGTCGATCGGTCGAACTTCTTCTGGCGGAACGCCCCGAACACCGAGTACTTCCACGACTTCGGCGAGGAGACCCTGCGCGAGTCCCCCGACCTGCACCGCCGCATCGACGTCGACTACAACGGCTGGTGGATGTGCCTGATCCCCCGCGCGGTCTTCGAGCAGATCGGCATGCCCCTGCCGGTGTTCATCAAGTGGGACGACGCCGAGTACGGCCTGCGGGCGTTCGCGGCCGGTTTTCCGACCGTGTCGCTGCCGGGCACGGCCATCTGGCACCTGTCCTGGGGTGACAAGGACGATGCCAGCGACTGGCAGGCGTACTTCCACATCCGCAACCGGTTGATCGTCGCGGCGCTGCACTCGCCGCACAAGCGCGGCGGCAAGCTGTTCGCGGAGATGGTCAAGCACGACCTGCGGTTCCTGATCAACCTGCAGTACTCGACCGTCGAGCTGCACCAGATGGCCTACCGGGACTTCCTGGCCGGCCCGGAGCGACTGTTCGAGGAGATGGCCGGCTCGGTCGGCAAGGCCCGCGAGGTGCGGGAGACCCACCCCGACGGCCGGGTGCTGTCGACCACCGCCGACCTCCCGCTGCCCTCGATGAGCACCGCCGAGGCGGTGCGCCTCCGGCGCATCCCGGTGTCCGCTCCGCAGATCGGGAAGACGCTGGCCAAGGCGATCGCCCACAACGCCACGCCGGTCGACCCGGAGCACCGCGAGGTGCCCCAGTTGAACGTCGCCTTCCAGGACGCCCGGTGGTTCCTGATGGCCCGCCTGGACAGCGCGACGGTGGGCACCGCCGACGGGCGCGGGGTGACCTTCCGCCAGCGGGACCCGAAGACCTTCCGGCGGCTGTCGACGCACTCGACCCGGCTGCTCCGGCAGATGTACCGCGAGTGGCCGGAGCTGCAGCGCCGCTACCGGGCGGCCGCCGGTGACCTCACCTCGGTCGAACGCTGGGGCGAGGCGTTCGAGACGTGGGGCTCCACGCGCGTGTGACCGGACGTCCCTGCCCCCGCCGCGAGCTCGCGAGCGGGGGCAGGGGGCCCGTCCTCAGGGCCGGGTGAACCGTTCCCGGCGTCCGGAACGGGTCAGCCGCAGCCACTCCCGCCAGCCGACCGGGTCCCGCCGGGACACCAGGAAGAACCAGCTGAAGCGGACGAGCTCCAGCGGTAGCAGCCACCGCATGCCGGGCTGGGCCATCAGGTAGCCGCGGTTGCGGTAGGTGTAGAAGCGCTTGACGTCGCTGGCCGGGTACTGCGCCGACAGGTGGCCGCCCAGGATCGGCTCGAACTCGCTGGTGCCCTCCGGGTGCAGGTAGAGAGCCGCCGGTGCGGTGCCGAAGGGCAGCCCGGACCGGAGCAGGCGGCGGTGGACCTCGGTCTCGTCGCCGCGGAAGAACAGCCGGTAGTCCGGCACTCCGACCACGTCCAGCGCCTCGGCGCTGAACAACGCGCCGTTGAACAGCGAGGCGTACCGGGGCAGCAGGTCCACGTCGGCGAAGTCGCTGCGCAGCCGCCGCCAGCGCAGCCCGCGGCGCAGCGGGAAGGCCAGCCGCTCCGGGTCGGCCATGTCGGCCACCAGCGGCGAGACCTCGGCCAGCCCGTGCCGGCGCGCGGCATCGAGCAGGGTGGCGAGCACCGCCTCGTCGGCGGCCCGGCCGTCGTCGTCGGCGCACCAGACCCAGTCAGCCCCCCGCGCCAGCGCGGCGAGCATGCCCAGGGCGAACCCGCCCGCCCCGCCGAGGTTGCGCTGGCTGGGCAGGTAGGTGGCGTCCAGCCCGCTGGCCTCGACGACCGGTGCCGCGGACTGGTCGGGCCCGTTGTCGACGACGACGACGTGGTCGACCGGCCGGGTCTGCGCGGCGATCGCCGCCAGGCTCTCGGCCAGCAGCTCGGTGCGGTGCCGGGTCACGATGACCGCGACCACCTGCTGCCCGGCTGCGGTCACTCGCCGATCCCCTTGTAGGCGCGCAGGACGTCCTCGAGCGGGCCCTGCTGGCGCACCCGGCCGTGTTCCATCCAGATGGCGGTGTCACAGAGATCGCGGAGGAACTCGTCGGAGTGCGAGGCGAACACCAGCAGGCCGGATCGCTCCACGAGCTCGGAGAGGCGCTTCTTGGACTTCTCCAGGAAGGCTGCGTCGACCGCACCGATGCCCTCGTCGAGCAGCAGGATCTCCGGGTCGATGCTGGTGACGACGCCGAGCGCGAGCCGGACCCGCATGCCGGTGGAGTAGGTGCGCAGCGGCATCCGCAGGAAGTCACCGAGCTCGGTGAAGTCGGCGATGTCGTCCACCCGCTGCTCCATCTGCTTGCGGCTCATCCCGAGGAACAGACCGCGGATGATGATGTTCTCCAGGCCGGAGACCTCCGGGTCCATGCCCACACCGAGGTCGAACACCGGCGCCACCCGGCCGCGGATCTGCGCCGTCCCGCGGGTCGGCTCGTAGATGCCCGACAGCAGCCGCAGCAGCGTGGACTTGCCGGCGCCGTTGTGGCCGACCAGGCCGACGCGGGCGCCGTGGTCCAAACTCAGCGTGACGTCGCGCAGCGCCTCGATGATCGGCACCCGGCTGCCGCTGGCGATGTTGCCACCGACCAGCCCCATGACGGTCTTCTTCAGCGAGCGGCTCTTGGCGTCGAAGATCGGGAAGTCGACGCAGGCGTCCTGCGTGCGGATGCTGACCTCATGTGCAAGTTGTGACACGTTCACACCCAATAGGAGACGCGGGCCCGGTACTGGCGCAGCACGACCAGCGTGACCGCCCAGCCGACCACGGTGATGATGCCGACGACGACCCAGTGCCGGAGTTCCTGCGGCTGGCCCAGCATCGGACGGCGGAGGATCTCGATGAAGTGCAGGAAGGGGTTCAGCTCCGCCAGTCGGGCACGCTCGGCGATCTCGGGGTTGGGGCTGTTGAGCAGGTCCTCGTAGATCCACACGATCGGCGTGAGGAAGAAGGCCAGCTGGACGATCGACTGGGTGATCGGCAGCAGGTCGCGGAACCTCGTGGTGACGATGCCGATGAGCAGGGCCACCCAGGCGCCGTTGACGGCGAGCAGCAGCACCGCCGGGATCGCGGTCACGTCCGACCAGTGCAGGTCCTGCGGGAACACCACGAGCATCACCGCGTAGACGAGCAGGTTGTGCGCGAAGAACAGCACCTGGCGCCAGACCAGCCGGTAGACGTGCACGCTCAGCGGCGCCGGCAGGTGGGTGATCAGCCCGACGTTGGAGGTGAAGACCTCCGCCCCCTCGCTGATGCACCCGCTGATGAACCCCCAGATGATGAAGCCGACCAGGATGTAGGGCAGCTGGACCGCCAGGTCGTTGCCGAACAGGCCCGCGTACAGGACGCCCAGCGCGATGGCGGTGACCGCCATCGTGATGGAGATCCAGATCGGGCCCAGCAGGGAGCGGCGGTACCGCTGGCGGATGTCCTGCCAGCCGAGGTGTGCCCAGAGCTGACGTTGCCGCCAACCGCCGGCCAGGTCGGCGAAGGCGGAGCTCCATGCTCGTTGCGACCCCACGGGCACGGCAGACATGGCCATGACGCTACCCACGCCCGCCCTCACCCGATGACCTCTCCCCCCGCGCGCCGTGCTGGCTGGTGCGCGCGGGGGTGGTGAGGCGTCAGCGGTAGGTGACGGTGGTCGCTCCGGTGGCGGCGGTCCAGGTGATCGTGCCGCCCTGGAAGTCGCTGCGCCGGCCGCCCTTG
>JAOPWO010000050.1 GCA_025965635.1 Modestobacter sp.
GGCCGGGCGGCGGCACCCGTGCTGGCCGCGGGAGCCGGCGTGGTGGCGTTCGCCGGCATGGTGGCCGGCCGGCCGGTGGTCAGCGTGGAGCACGCGGGCGGCCTGCGGACGACGTACGAGCCGGTCCAGCCCGCCGTCGCGGCCGGTCAGGTGGTGGCGCGGGGCTCCCCGCTCGGGGTGCTCGGGGCGGGCCACCCGGGGTGCCCGGCCGAGGCCTGCCTGCACTGGGGGCTGCGCCGCGGGGAGATCTACCTGGACCCGCTGACGCTGCTCCGGCCGCCGCGGGTGCGGCTGCTGCCGTGGGGCTGACCACCGCGCTGCACGGCAGACGGCCGAGGGCCGGCGTCGCCCCTGGCGGGGGCGACGCCGGCCCTCGGCATCGTGCGTGCGGCCGGTCGGCCGCCGTGAGACCGATCAGCGGCCGGTGTGGTCGAGGGTGCGGTGGTCGTCGCCCTCGGGCTCCTTGGCGAACAGGCCGGCGCCGACCGCCCAGAGGATGCCGCCGACGAGGCCGATCCACGCGCCCACCTCGGTCGTGAGGTCCGCGCCGCGCTCGAAGGCGCCCGGCGGGTCGAAGACGTAGCCGAGGGACAGCAGGACCGCGGCGATGCCCACGGCCATGGTGGTCAGGGTCAGGCCGCGGTGCTGGCTGCGGCGGGCGCGCTGCAGCGCGTAGAGAAGAGCCACCGCCAGACCGATGCCCAGGAACGCCGTGAACGCGATCACCGTGTCGGCCTCGTAGCCGCTCGCCGACGTCGACTCCTCACCGGTGGTGGACACCCAGTCGAGGAAGGTCGCGATGAGGAAGACCACGATCCCGGCGATGGCGACGTAGGCGCCCGTCGGCTGCGCCCGGTCGTCACGGTCCCGCGTGTCAGGGCCAGATGAAGATCGTGCATTTTCTGCCATGCGCCGCGGATGCCCACAGCTGGTCCACAGCAAACGGCATGCGATCTGAATGTGACGAGCGCTACGCGGCACCTACGGCAAAGTTGAGACTCGGCCCGACTGGACGGGCACACATGCTGCCCACTTCGGGCGGGTCGTCAGGCGATGTCGGCGAGCTTGGTGCGGAGGTGCAGGACGGCCTTGGTGTGCAGCTGGCAGATCCGGCTCTCGGTCACGCCGAGCACCCGGCCGATCTCGGACAGGGTCAGTCCCTCGAAGTAGTAGAGGCTCACCACGACCTTCTCCCGGTCGGGCAGCTGCTCGACCGCACGGGCGAGCAGCTGACGGGCCTCACCGTGCTCGGCCATCGCCTGCGGGTCCAGGGCGCTGGTGTCCTTGAGGGTGTCGACGAGCCGGGGAGCGGAGCCGTCGTCGTCGACCAGCAGCTCGTCGAGGGCGACCACGTTGACCAGGGACAGCTGGCCGAGGACCTTGCGGATGTCCTCGACGTCCATGTCCATCTCGTCGGCGATCTCCTCCTCGGTCGGGCTCCGCTGGAACTTGCTCTCCAGTGCCGCGACCGTGCGCTCGAACTGGCGCGCCTTGGTGCGCACCGATCGGGGGATCCAGTCGGTGGACCGGAGTTCGTCGATGATCGCGCCCCGGATCCGGGCCATCGCGTAGCTCTCGAACTTGATCTCCCGGGAGGGCTCGAACCGGGTGATCGCGTCGATCAGGCCGAACGTCCCGTAGGACACCAGGTCGGCCTGCTCGACGTGCGCCGGCAGGCCGCTGCCGACCCGGCCGGCCACGTACTTGACCAGGGGTGCGTAGTGCAGGATCAGCCGGTCCCGGAGCCCGCTGTCGCGGTCCGCGACGTAGCGACCCCACAGGTCGGCCACCGCGGTATCCGGGTCCTCGTCCACGTCCGGCTCGCGGACCGTCGCGTCCCTCACCACCCGTTCCTCCGCGCGGTCGCCGACCGTGGCTGCTGCCCCGTCACTCAGGCACTCCTTCAGGCTCGTGGATGTGCTCGCGCATGGACCGCGCGGAGCCGCTCGACCGTCACATGCGTGTAGACCTGCGTCGTCGCGAGGCTAGCGTGGCCCAGCAGCTCCTGGACCGACCGCAGGTCAGCACCGCCCTCCAGGACGTGCGTGGCAGCCGAGTGCCGCAAGCCGTGCGGGCCCACATCGGGGGTGCCCGGCGCCGCGGCCACCGCCGCGTGCACCACCCGCCGCGCCTCACGGGCGTCCAGCCGACCCCCCCTGGCCCCCAGCAGCAGGGCGGGGCCGGCGAGAGGTGTCGCGAGCACGGGCCGGCCCTCGGCCAGCCAGGCGTCCAGCGCCCCGGCCGCCGGCGCGCCGAAGGGCACGCTGCGCTCCTTGCGGCCCTTGCCGAGCACCCGGAGCAGCCGGCGGGTGCGGTCGATGTCGTCGACGTCCAGGCCGACGAGTTCCCCGACGCGGACACCGCTGGCGTAGAGGAGCTCGACCACCAGCGCGTTCCGGAGCCGCAGGGCCCGGTCGGTGACGTCCTCGGGTCCGTCAGCGGCCTGCGGGACACGGCCGGCCCGGTCGAGCACGTCCCGTGCCTGCTCGGTGCCGAGCACGCCGGGGAGGGTGCGGTGCGCGCGGGGGCTGGACAGCCGCAGTCCGACGTCGGCGGGGACCTGGCCGGTCCGCCGCAGATGGGCGGTGAACGAGCGGGCCGAAGCGGCGCGCCGGGCGGTGGTGGACCGGCTGTCGCCCTTGGCCCGGCCCTGGGCCAGCCAACTGCGCAGGGTGGCGAGGTCGAGGTCGGTGACGGTGGCACCGCGACGCCGGACCAGGTGGTCGAGCAGCGAGACGACGTCACCGACGTAGCCGCGCACGGTGTGCCCGGAGAGGTCGCGCTGGAGCCGCAGGTGCTCCTCCCAGCCGGCGAGCGGCTCGGCCAACGGCGCCGGTAGCGCAGCACGGAGCTGTGCGGTCCCGGTAGCCATGGGCTGAGCCTGCGGTGGCGAGACGGCGCGGTCAACGGGCCACGCCGGATGCCCGGTCCGCAACCGATCGCCCGGCGGACCGCTCGCCCGTGGCCCGCCGGGGCGCCACGCGCGAAGCTGCTGTCGCCGTCCCGGCCGCCTCCCGGGGGGACCTGCCGGCCTGGTGCGCTGCACTGTCCGGTGCGGCCCGTCGGGCGGGCGGATGAGGGACCACGAGCGTCCAGCTGCCAGCCCGGGCGGTCTCCCGGTTCCCGAGGTCTACGCCCAGCCGGCGGTGACGTCCGGGCGCACGGTCCACCTGTCCGGTCAGGTGGCCCGGGACGCAGACGGCAAGCCGGTGCGCGCCGGGGACCTGGCGGCCCAGGTGGCGCAGGTGTACGCGAACCCGGGCACCGCGCTGGTGGCGGTCACCGGCCGGTGGCGGGAGCCAGCCGCCAGCCGGTGCCGGTCCACTGCACCAGGTCGGCGAGCTCGAGGGCGGGCAGCACCCGGAGCACGTCCAGGACGTCGCAGCCGGCCACCGACGCCAACCGTTCCGGTGGGACCCCGGTGCGTACCGGGCAGGCGTCCAGCACCCGCCTGGCCACGTCGGAGAGGCTGTCGTGCGGTGTGGTCGGGGTGGCCGGGCGCTCGGCCAGGTCGCTGCCGATGCCGCCCACCCGGTCCACCACGTGGGCCGCGGAGGCCACGAGCGTGGCGCCCCTCTCGGTGTCCCGCAGCAGCTCGTGGCAGCCCACCGACACGGCCGAGGTGACCGGCCCCGGGACAGCCATCACGGCCTTCCCCAGCCGCTCGGCCCGCTTGGCGGTGGCCTGGGCACCCGACCGGGCCGCGGCCTCGACCACCACCGTCCCCCGCGTCAACCCGGCGATCAGCCGGTTGCGCACCAGGAAGCGGTGCCGCAGCGGCGCGCAGCCCGGAGGCCATTCGCTGACCAGCAGCCCGTCGTCGAGCACCCGGGCGAAGAGCGCCGCGTGGGCCGCCGGGTACACCCGGTCGACCCCGCAGGCCAGCACGGCCACGGTCGGCACGCCCGCGGCCAGCGCACCCCGGTGCGCGGCCGCATCGATGCCGTAGGCGCCGCCGGAGACCGTCGTCCAGCCCCGCTCCCCCAGCCCGTACGCCAGCTCACCTGCCACGTGCTCGCCGTAGGCGGTCGACGCCCGCGAACCCACCAGCGCGACCGACCGGTCGACCAGCTCGTCGAGGCGTGGCTCGCCGCGCACCCACAACGCCAGCGGCGGCACCAGCACCTGGGTGCGGTCGGGAGCCGGCCCGCCGACCGGTTCATCGGCCACCGCCAGGGTCAGCGAGTGCAACGGCACCGCCGGCCACTCCGGGTCCTCCGGGCACACCAGCCGGGCACCCAGTCGCTCGGCCCGACGCAGGTCCGCGTCCGCGGTGTCCTCCGCGGCCCGTGCCCCCACGAGCGACTGCACCCGTGGCGGCGCGGCACCGGACTGCAGGTACGTCGCCGCGGCCGCCGGCCCCTCCTCCTCCACGAACCGCCACAGGGCGAGGTTGCCCGGCTCCACCGCCCGGGAGAGCCAGGCCCGGGCCCGCTGGACCGGGTCCAGCGCTCCACCCGGGGCGGGTGACGGGCCGCTCACGCCGCCACCCGGTGCAGCCGCATGCCCAGGGCCTCGGCGACCTGGTCGGCGCCGGGCGTCACCAACCCGGCCAGGTCGGCCAGCGTCCAGGCGACCCGGAGCACCCGATCGAAGCCGCGGACCGACAGTGCACCCCGCTCCAGCGCCCGCTCGGCCAGCACGAGCGCACCGCGGGGCACCGGCCAGCGTTCCCGGAGCAGCCGCCCGGGCACCTGGCTGTTCAGCTCCAGACCTGTCCCGGCCAGCCGGGCGGCCGCCGCCGCCCGGGCAGCCTGCACCCGCCCCGCCACGAGGACCGTCGGCTCCGGCGGGTCCAGCCCGTCCAGCCAGGCCGCGCGGGTGACCGCGGGCAGATCGACCCGCAGGTCGACCCGGTCGAGCAGCGGCCCCGACAACCGGGACTGGTAGCGCCGGCGCTCGAGCGCGCTGCAGGTGCAGGCGGTGTCACCGGCAGCGCTGGCGCACGGGCACGGGTTGGCGGCCAGCACCAACTGCGCCCGGCAGGGGAAGGACGCCGACCCGTTGGCCCGGTGGATGGTCACCTGCCCGCGCTCCAGCGGCTGACGCAACGTGTCCAGGACCGCCCGGGGGAACTCCGGCGCCTCGTCGAGGAAGAGCACGCCCCGGTGGGCCCGGCAGAGCGCACCCGGCCGGATCTGGCCCGATCCGCCGCCGACCAGGGCCGCCATCGTCGCCGAGTGGTGCGGCGCCTCGAACGGCGGCCGGCTGGCCAGCGGTGATCCCGGCGTCAGCGTGCCGGCCACGGACGCGATGGCGGTGACCTCCAGGGCAGCGTGCTCGTCGAGCGGAGGCAGCAGCCCCGGGAGCCGCTCGGCGAGCATCGTCTTGCCCGCCCCCGGCGGCCCGGTCAGGAACAGGTGGTGCCCGCCGGCTGCGGCGACCTCCACGGCCCGGCGGCCGGCGGTCTGGCCGACCACGTCGGCCAGGTCGGGGCCGGGCGGCGACGGCGGCCCTGGTCGTCGCACGTGCGTGGCGAGGACCGCCCGCCCCGAGAGATGGGCCACGACCTGGCCCAGGCTGCCCGCACCCAGCACGTCGATGCCCTCGACGAGCGCCGCCTCGTCGGCGTTCTCGGCCGGCACGACGACCTGCCGGTGACCGGCCTGCGCCGCGGCCAGGACGGAGGGGAGGACCCCGCGCACCGCCCGCAGCGAGCCGTCCAGCCCCAGTTCGCCGAGCAGCACCAGGTCCTCGGCTGCGGCTCGGGGGAGCACGCCTGCCCCGGCCAGCACCGCCACCGCCACCGCCAGGTCGAAACCGCTGCCCTGTTTCGGCATGGCCGCGGGCGACAGACCGATGGTCACGCGCCGCAGGGGGAACTCGTGGCCGCTGTTGACCACCGCCGCCCGCACCCGGTCCACCGACTGCCGCACCACCGCGTCGGGCAGGCCGACGAGCACGACCGTCGGCACCCCCGACGCCAGGTCGACCTCCACCTCCACCAGGGCGCCCCGCACACCCGCCAACCCCACCGACCACGTCCGGGCCAGCGCCATCAGAACGCGTTCCGCAGGTGGGTGACCCGGGCCGGGCCCGACGGCGGCACCAGGACGCCGATCACGTCGAAGCGGAGGTCGGGCGCGTGGTGGTCGTGCGCGTCCAGCCAGGCCCGGGCCAGCTGCCGCAGCCGGCGGCGTTTGACCGCCGTCACCGCCTCGACCGGGTGGCCGAAGCCGGCCGCCGAGCGGGTCTTCACCTCGCAGAACACCAGCGCGGCACCGTCGCGGGCCACCACGTCCAGCTCCCCCGCCCGGCACCGCCAGTTCCGGTCGAGAACCTCCAGGCCGGCGTCGGTCAGCACCCGCACGGCGACCCGCTCGCCGTAGGCGCCCAGGGCCGCACGAGGGGAGAGGCGGAGGCCGCAGGGCGGTCGCGGCGTCGGTTCCGGGGAGGTCTGCACCCCGCCGACCGTGCCGGGCGGCCCGGTCCCCGGCCAGGCTCCTGCTCAGGCTGTGGACGAGCCCACCGGCTGTGGACGGCGGGCGACGGGCCTGCCCGTCGGCAGCGACGCTCTCCCCGTGACGGGGGTCAGGGCAGGCGCGGGTTGTCCGGCAGCTCGAGGTCGGGCTTGTCGAGCTCCTCCACGTTGACGTCCTTGAACGTCACCACCCGCACGTTCTTCACGAAGCGCGCCGGGCGGTACATGTCCCACACCCACGCATCGGAGAGCTTGAGCTCGAAGAACACCTCCCCCCCGGCGTCACGGACCTGCAGGTCCACCGAGTTGGCCAGGTAGAACCGGCGCTCGGTCTCCACGACGTAGGAGAACTGGCGGACGATGTCCTTGTACTCGCGATAGAGCTGGAGCTCCATCTCGGTCTCGTACTTCTCGAGGTCCTCGGTGCTCATGCCCGATGCTCCACGAGCACCGGAGAGTCGGTCGGCTGGGTGCTCACCGGCACATCATCGTGCATGGGCCCCCGGGCGGACAGCCGCGGTGCCCGCGTGGCGTGCAGCGCGCTCGCCCGGGCCACGTTGACGAAGCGCATCCGGTGCTCGGGACACGGCCCGTGGCGGTCCAGAGCCTGGCTGTGCGCATCGGTGATGTAGCCCTTGTGCTCGTCGAACCCGTACTGCGGGAAGCGCTCGTGCAGGTCCACCATGACCCGGTCCCGGGTGACCTTGGCCAGCACGGACGCCGCGGCGACGCAGGCCGCGACCCGGTCGCCCTTCCAGACGGCCAGGGTGGGCTGGGCCAGGCCCGCGACGGGGAACCCGTCGGTGAGCACGTAGTCCGGTCCGGGCGCGAGCACGGACACCGCCCTGCGCAGGGCCTCGATGTTGGTGACGTGCATGCCGCGCTCGTCCAGCTCCGGCACGGGGATCGCGACCACCGACCAGGCGACGGCGCGGTCGACGACCTCGGCGTAGACCTCCTCGCGCGTGGCGGGGGTCAGCAGCTTGGAGTCGGCCAGGCCGGGTACGCGGCCGCGGCGACCGGCAGGGAGCACGCA
>JAOPWO010000057.1 GCA_025965635.1 Modestobacter sp.
CGGTGGAGCCGATGTACATGCCGGGGCGCTTGCGAACCGCCTCCAGCCCCTCCAGGACGGTGATCGAGCTGCCGGAGTAGGCGTTCTCCGTTGCCGGGGTGCTGGGTCGTGCGACCACGTGGGGCCCTTCTCTCGCGCAGCTCCGCAGCCGGGCGCGCGGTACCGACGGCGATGGCGGTGGGGCGCAGAGCGGCTCTCAGCGGGCTGCTGGCGGTGTGTCTCCTCCAGCGTACCGGGTCAGGACGACAGAACCTCGCCGTCCACGCCCTGACGTCGCGCTAGAGCCTCTGCCGATCCGCGGGCCACCATCGGTGTTGCCCCCCGGGTCGACACGCCGTCCTCGGGCCCGCTGGATGGCTCCTCGCAGGTCCTGCCGCGAGCTTGCGAGTGCTGGGGCGAGGGGGTCCTTGATCAGTTGACCGGGCCGCCGTTGGTGGACCGGTCGGGGTCCAGCGCCGGGACGCCGGGCCCGTCCGCCGGTTGATCAGCACCGTCACGCCCCACAGCGCGACGCCGATGCCCCGCAGGATGCCGGCGATCTCGTACTGCCCGGTGGGCCGGCCGGCCCACGGGGTGCCAGGAACGCACAGCTCGGGGCGCCGACGTCCGGCAGGACGGTCGGCGTGCGGAAGTGGTCGGCGTCGACGGTGTCCTCGCGGTGCGCACGGTGCCGGCCATCGGCGCCTGCCTGCGTGTCCGCAGGGGTCGTCCTGTGCGCCGGGCTGTTGTCGACCCGGACGGCGTTCCACGTGGAACCCGACCCCCGTTCAGGCCAGCAGCTGCGCCTCGGCCAGCTCCCGGTACAGCGGGCTGCTGTCCAGCAGTTCGGTGTGATCGCCCACCGCGGTCACCATCCCGCCGTCCAGCACCACGATCTGGTCGCTGTCCAGCACGGTCGACAGCCGGTGGGCGACCACCAGCAGGGCCCGGTCGGCCGCGGCCGTGGCCAGTGTCCGGCGCAGCAGCCCCTCGTTGCGGGCGTCCAGACTGGCGGTCGGCTCGTCGAGCAGCAGCAGGGTGGGCCGGGTGAGCAGCGACCGGGCGATGGCCAGCCGCTGCCGCTCCCCGCCGGAGAGCAGCACGCCGTCGTCGCCGACCGCGACGTCGAGGCCACGGGGCGACCGCTGCACCACCGCGGTCAGGCCGACCTCGGCCAGCACCGCCCACAGCCGGTCGTCGGAGGTGTCCGGTGCGGCGAGCAGCAGGTTCTCCCGGACGGTGCCGGCCAGCACCGGCGCCTCCTGCTCCACGTAGCCGATCCGGGCGCGCAGCGCGGCCCGGGGCAGCTCCGCGACGTCCGTGCCGGCCCACCGGACGACCCCGCCGGACAGCGGGTAGAAGCCCTCGACCAGTGCCAGCACCGTCGACTTGCCGGCCCCCGACGGCCCGACCAGCGCCGTCCGGCTGCCGGCCGGCACCGAGAAGGACACCCCGCGCAGTACCGGGGTGCCGTCCGGATAGCTGAAGTCGACCCCGTCGAGCTCGAGCAGCGGCACCCGGTCACCGGCCGTCGGCACGCGCAGCACCGCACCGGCGACCGGGCGCTCGGGCACCTCGTCCCGCTCGGGGTCCAGTGCCAGCACCTCCTGCACCCGGGCGAGCGCGCCCAGGCCGGTCTGCAGCTGCGTGTACGAGCCGATCAGCTGGCCCAGCGGCATGACCAGCAGGAACAGGTACAGGATGAAGGCGACCAGGTCGGCGACGGCGATCGAGCCGGTGGCCACCCGGTACCCGCCCAGCCCGAGCACGGCGAGGAACGCGCCCTGGACGGCGATCGACCCGGCCGGGGCCACCAGCGCCTGCAGCCGGGCCACCCGGACCCCGGCGGTGAAGGCACGCTCGGCGCTGACCCCGACCGCCGCGACCTCGCGGGCGGTGGCGCCGCTGGCCCGGATCGTGCGCACCGCCGACAGCGCCCGCTCCACCGCCGCACTCATCGCGCCGACCTGCTCCTGCGCCTCGCGGGACAGGGTGCGCACCTTCCGGGAGGCCAGCACGGCCGTGGTGACCCCGACGCTCACGGCCGCCACCGTGACGAGCAGCAGCCAGACGTCGACCAGCGCCATCGCCACCAGCGCTCCGGCGCCGACGACGGCCGAGCCGACGATCTCGACCACCCCGCTGGTGACCGCGGCCCGCAGCAGCGTGGTGTCCGAGCCGACCCGGGACATCAGATCGCCGGTGCGCCGCCGGTCGTACTCGGTCACCGGCAGCCGCAGCAGCCGGTCGACCAGCCGGCGACGGGTGCTGAGCACGACGCCCTCGGCGGTGCGCTGCAGCAGGTACTGCTGGCCGGCGCCCAGCACGGAGGCGACCACCAGCACGACGACGAGCAGGACGACGCCGGGGAGCACCGGGTCCCCGACGCCGACCGCGCTGATCACCTGCCCGATGAGCGCCGGCTGGGCCAGCGCGGCGGCGGCGGAGACCAACGACAGCCCGGCCGCCCCGACCAGCGCGCGGCGGTGCGGGCCGAGCAGCGGCAGCAGCTCGCGCAGCCCAGCGGAAGGAACGGGGGCCGGCCCGGGTCCGGTGACCGTGCCGGGCCTGCTCAACCGGCCGGGGCGAGGGCGCCCACCACGACGGCCAGCAGCCGGGCGTGGTGCTCGACCAGCTGGGGGCGGTGCCCGTCGGGCCGGACGGCGGCCACGAAGCCGGCCGCCGACCACAGCTCGTCGCCGTCGTCGGTGCCGAGCAGCAGCTGCCGGACGACCGGGTCACCGACGAGCCGGCGTAGCTGCGGGCCGTCGGCCGCGGCGAGCAGCACCCAGCGGGTGTCGAACTCCGGATCGCCGCTGGGGACCTGGACCAGCCCGCCGGTGCCGTGCTTCCACAGCCGGGCGGGGGACAGCCGGAAGGTAGGCACCTCGCCGAGCACCGGCGCCGCGGTCACCGCCCACTGCGGCTGGAGGTAGCGGCCCGACGCGTAGACGACGTCGAGGGCGACCAGGTCCAGGCCCATCCCGCGGCCCCGGATGACGTTGCCCGGGCGGTGGTCCTTGGTGGGGCGCACCGGCGCTGACCGGACGAGGTCGGCGAGCGGAGCGTCCTCGGGCCCGGTCCCGTCGGAGGGCACCCAGCCGTGGCTCAGGCCCCAGGCCTGCACGCCGACCGGGTCGTCCTCCCGGCGGAAGACCTGCTCGACCAGTCCGGGCTCGCGCCGCCTGCCGAAGAACCCGCGTCGCGCGGGGGGTGCCTCGGGTGGTGCCTCCGGCGGGATCGGCGCCTCGGGCGGGGGCGTCGAGACGGCCTCCGGGCGGACGTCGGGCCGCCGGTCCGGCTCGACCGACGGCAGGTCCCAGCCGGGTGGCTGCCAGGGGGTCGCGCCGGCCCGGTCGGCGCTCGGCTCCGGCTGCGGGTCCTGGTCCTGGTCCTGGTCCCGAGCCGGGTCAGCAGCCGGGTCGCCGGCACCGCCGTCGGCTCGCCCGAGGTGCGCAGGCTCCTGCCAGCCCTCCCCCTCCCGCCCCGTCCCGCCGGAGCCGTCGCGGTCGCCGTCCCTCGGGCTGTCCATCGAGCCACCGTTCCCCTCAGCCGTACGTGTCACGGGGTCCGCGGCCGCGGACCGTGCGTGGCCCCTTCTTCCAGTTCGGGGCCGTCGGACCCACAACGCGCAGCCGCTTCACGACGTCCCCGCCGACCTGGTCGTGCAGCTTCGCGAGGATCGACGGCGCCAGCAGCCGCAGCTGGGTCGCCCACGCAGTCGACTCGGCCACCACCGTCAGCTCGCCCTCCGACAGCGACTGCGGTCGGCAGTGCTGCGCGATGTCCGGGCCGACCAGGGTGTCCCAGCGGCCGAACACCGAGCCGACCTGGGTGTGCGCGGTCCAGTCCTGCTGGGTGACCAGCGACTCGACCAGCCGGCCCAGCAGCTGTGGATCGTC
>JAOPWO010000060.1 GCA_025965635.1 Modestobacter sp.
CTCCGGGATCTGCGTCGGCCGGGGCTACGTCAACGATCCCCGGCGCACCGCCGAGGTCTTCGGCGACGACCCGCTCCGCCCGGGCGAGCGGATCTGCCGGACCGGTGACCACGGCCGCTGGCAGCCCGACGGCACGCTGGACTTCCTCGGCCGCCGGGACAACCAGGTCAAGATCCGAGGCTTCCGGATCGAGATCGGCGAGGTCGAGAACGCCCTCCTGCGGGTGCCGGGCGTGCGGGACGGCGCTGCGGTGGTCGTCGAGGGGACCGACGGGGCCAACCGCCTCGTGGCCTTCTACTCCGGGGCCCGGGCCATCGACGTCGGGGTGCTCCGCGACGGCCTCGGCCAGTGGGTGCCCGAGTACATGGTGCCCTCGGCCTTCGCCTGGCTGGAGACCCTGCCGCTGACCCCCAACGGCAAGATCGACCGGAAGGCGCTGGCCGCCCTCGCCGCGGAGCCGGGCACCGGCGGTGACAGCACCGCCGCCGGCCGGGCACCGAACACCCCGACCGAGCGGCGGGTCGCCGCCGCCTGGGCCAAGGTGCTCGGGGTCCCGATGGACCGGATCGGCCGCCACGACTCCTTCTTCGACCGCGGCGGCACGTCGCTGGCGGGGGTGAAGCTCGCGATCGCACTGGACCGCGCGGTGTCCCTGCCCGACCTGACCCGTCACCCCGTCCTGGCCGACCTCGCCGAGCTGATGGACGCCCGCTCGGGGCAGGACGCAGGGCAGGACACCGCCCGAGCGGTCCGAACCCCCGCCACACTGCCCGTCCCCTCCTGAGCGACCCCCGACCGTGGAAGGACCCGAGATGTCGACCTCGTCCCCGACGGCACTGCTGGACCTCGGCAGCACCGGTGGTGGACCTCCGGTGCTGCCGACCGACCGCCCCACCGACGCACCGGCGTGGGCCGCCGAGCACCGCGGGGCCCTGCGGACCGCCGTCGCCGAGCACGGCTCGGTCCTCGTCCGCGGCCTCGGGCTGCGGGACGAGCCCGAGGTGGGGGCGTTGTTCGGGCAACTGACCGGCGGCCTCATGACCGAACACGAGGCGTTCGCGCCCCGCTCGCCCCGCGCCGGTGGCGCCTACTCCTCGACGAGCTGGCCGGCCAACCAACCGATGTGCATGCACCACGAGCTCAGCTACGCGCTGGAGTCGCCCGGTCTGATGCTCTTCGCCTGCCTCACCCCGCCGACGGCCGGAGGGGCCACCGGCGTCGCCGACGCGGCCGCGGTGCTCGAGGCACTGCCCGCCGACCTCGTCGCCCGCTTCGAGGAGCACGGGTGGCTGCTGACCCGTAGCTACAACGACGAGATCGGCGCCTCGTTCGCCGAGGCGTTCGGCACCGACGACCGCGCGGCCGTCGAGGCCTACTGCCGTGCCCACGCGATCGAGTACGAGTGGCAGCCCGGCGGCGGGTTGCGCACCCGGCAGCGGCGGCGGGCGGTGGTGCGGCATCCGGTCACCGGGCAGCGCTGCTGGTTCAACCAGATCGCCTTCCTCAACGAATGGACGCTGGCCCCCGAGGTGCGCGAGTACCTGGTCGACGTCTACGGCCCGGACGGGTTGCCCTTCAACACCTGGGTCGGCAACGGCGACCCGGTCGGCGAGGACGTCGTGGCGATGCTGAACGAGGTCTACGAGGCCTGCACCGCCCGCGTGCCGTGGCAGGCCGGTGACCTCCTGCTGGTCGACAACGTGCGCACCGCCCACAGCCGGGAGGCCTACGAGGGGCCGCGCGAGGTGCTTGTCGGGATGGCCGAGCCGGTGCAGGTCGCCGGCTGGTCGGCGGCTGCCGGAGTGGGGGCCAGGTGACCGCCGTCAGTGATCACGCGCCGCGGCCCCCCGTGGCCGGGCAGCGCACCGTCCCCCCGTTCGCGGTGGTGCCCGGGGTGAAGGTCGCCGCGGCGCTGCAGGGGCGCGAGCAGGAGGTCGTCGACCTGGTCGAAGCCACCTACCGGCTGCACGGCGCCGGGGACTCGGTGAACCCACCGTCCTACTTCCTGCACTTCCCCGACCGACCCGCGTCCCGGATCATCGCCCTGCCGGCCTCGATCGGCGGGGATGTGCGGGTGGACGGCCTCAAGTGGATCTCCAGCTTCCCGGACAACGTGGCGCACGGCGTCCCGCGCGCGTCGGCCGTGCTGATCCTCAACGACCACGACACCGGGTACCCGTTCGCCTGTCTGGAGAGCTCGATCATCAGCGCCTCCCGGACCGCGGCCTCGGCCGCGCTGGCAGCCGACCGGCTCAGCCGCGGCCGACCGCGGCCGACCCGGGTCGGCTTCTTCGGGGTGGGCCTGATCGCCCGGTTCATCCACACCTTCCTGGCCCGTACCGGCTGGAGCTTCGACGAGATCGGCGTATACGACCTGTCGGCCGACAGCGCCGCCGGTTTCCGGGGCCACCTCGAGGCGTCCGGCAGCGGCGCCCGGGTCACCGTGCACGACAGCCCCGAGCAACTCGTCCGTGGCAGCGACCTGGTCGTCTTCGCCACCGTCGCCGGCACGCCGCACGTCACCGACGTCTCATGGTTCGACCACGCACCGCTGGTGCTCCACGTGTCGCTGCGGGACCTGTCCCCGGAGGTCCTGCTGGCCGCCACCAACGTCGTCGACGACGCCGACCACTGCCTGCGGGCCGATACTTCGCCGCATCTGGCCGAGCAGCTCACCGGCAACCGCGACTTCCTGCTCGGCACGCTGGACGACGTGCTGGCCGGGCGCGTGACCGTGCCGGCGGACGGAACGGTGATCTTCTCCCCCTTCGGGCTCGGCGTGCTGGACCTCGCGGTCGGCAAGTTCGTCTACGACGAGGTGAGCCGCTCCGGCGGGCTGCAGGTCGTCGAGGACTTCTTCACCGAACTGCGCCGGTACGGATGACCGGCCGGCGCCGAGGAGCTCGACCATGGGCACGGTGACCGGGTCGGTCGACCGGGCGGGTGCGGAGTGGCTGCAGTACGCCTACGGCCCCGCGCTGTTCCCGCCGGAGGCAACCGGGTCGGCCACCCTCTGGCGGTACCGCGACCTGCTGCCGGTGCCGGACGGCCCGGTGCGGTATCCGGTGCCGGTCGGCGGGACGCCGCTGCTCGCCGTCCCGGCGCTCCGTTCGGCGTTGGCCGCGCCCCGGCTGTGGGTGAAGGACGAGACGCGGAATCCGACGGCATCGAACAAGGACCGGGCCACGGCCGTGGTGATCGAGGACGGTCTGCGGCGCGGGATCGGCACGATCACCACCGCCTCAACCGGCAACGCCGCGGTCGCCACCGCCTTCGGTGCCGCCGCTGCCGGGTTGCGCGCCGTCATCTTCGTCTCCACCGGCTGCAGGCCGGGGAAGACCGCGCTGATGACCCAGGCCGGCGCCTGGGTCTTCCAGGTTCACGCCGGTTACGCGGCCGCCGTCGAGCTCTCCCGGGCGGCGGCGCGCGAGTTCGGCTGGCTGGACCGCAACACCGGGGCCAACCCGCTCACCGTCGAGGCAAAGAAGACGGTGGCGTTCGAGGTGTGGGAGCAGCTGGGCCGGCGGCTGCCCGACCTCCTGGTCGTCCCGGTCGGGGACGGTCCCACCCTCGTCGCATTGGACAAGGGCTTCGCCGAGCTCGAACACTGCGGTCTCACCGAGCGACGGCCCCGGTTGATCGGCGTCCAGTCCGCGCACTGCCAGCCCCTGGTGCGGGAGTGGGCCGGCCAGCCGGCCACACCGGACCAGCTGGACCCGTCGGGCACCGCTGCCGACGGCATCGCGGTGCTGCGTCCGGCCACCGGCCCGGCCGTGCTGGAGGCGGTCCGCCGGGGCGGCGGGGGCATGGTCGCGGTCAGCGAGGACGGCCTGCGGCATGCGGCCCTGGCGCTCGCCCGCCGGGCCGGGGTCAGCGCGGAGCCCGCGGGTGCCGCGACCTTGGCCGGCTGGCAGGCAGCGGTCGACCAGGGGCTGGCCGACCGGTCGGAGTGCGCCGTCCTGCTGGTCACCGGACGGGAGAAGGCGGCCGGGACGCCGGTCGACCCGTCCCGTGTGGCGGTCGTCGAGACGCTGGACCAGGTGGCGCGGGCCCTCGGCGCCGGAGAGCTCGCCGCTCCGGCCGTGGGCCGATGACCGGCGGAGGCCGCGGCAAAGGCGCGTTGCGGTCCGGGACCGCGCCTCCGCCCGAGCCTGCCGGTGCGACCGCTCCGGTCACCGGCGCACGGGTCAGCGGGGTGGACGTCGCCCGGGGCCTGGCGCTGTTCGGCATGATGGCGACCCACGTCTTCGACACCATCGCCGACGACGGTTCCCCCACCACGGCGACGGTGGTCGCCGCCGGCCGGTCCGCTGCCACCTTCGCCCTGATCGCCGGCGTGAGCGTCGCGTTCCTGTCCGGTGGGCGGCGGGGCGTGCACGGCCGCGACCGCACCGCCGCGGCCGCCGGTCTGGCTGTCCGGGCCGGGCTGATCGGGGCGATCGGCCTCCTGCTCGGCACCGTCGGGTCCGTCGAGGTGATCCTGCCGTTCTACGCGCTGATGTTCCTGCTCGCGGTGCCGCTGCTCCCCCTGCGGCCGCGGACCCTGGCCGTGCTCTGCGGGGCGTTCGCGGTGGCCGGCCCGGTCCTGCTCGTCACCACCGCCCGGCTGGGGCTCGAGTACGGCACGGACCCGGACCTGACACCGCTCACCGCGCTGACCGACCCGCTGGGGACGCTGCTGCAGCTGCTGGTCACCGGCGCCTATCCCGTCGTGGTCTACCTGGCCTACCTGTGCGCCGGGCTGGCGATCGGACGCCTCGACCTGACGTCCCGGCGGGTGGCGGGGTGGCTGCTGGGCGGCGGGCTCGCCCTGGCGGTCACCTCACGGCTGGTCTCCTGGGTGCTGCTCGGGCCCCTCGGCGGCCTGGACCGGCTGGTCGCCGCACGCAGCCGGTACGACAGCCCCGCGGAGGCAGTGACGGAACTGCTGTGGCAGCCCGAGCAGGGATCGTCGTGGTGGTACCTGGCCGTCGCCTCCCCGCACGCCCACTCGCCGCTGGACGTGACGCACGTCCTCGGGTCGGCGATGGTCGTGCTGGGCGGGGCACTCCTGCTGACCAGCGTGCCCGCCGCGCGGCGGCTGCTCCAGCCACTCGCCGCCGCGGGCGCCATGACCCTGACCCTCTACAGCGCGCACGTCCTGGTGCTGGCGGCCGAGCCGTTCGACGACAGCGGTGACCTGTACCTGTTCCTGGTCCTCACCTCGCTGGCCTTCGCCGTCCTCTGGCGCCGGGACCACGCCCAGGGACCGTTGGAGCGGTGGGTGGGCGCGCCCTCCACGCAGGCCCGGCGCGCCGTCCTGGACAAGGCCCGGGTCCCGGGCCGGTGACCGCGGGTCACCGGGTCCCGGTGCCGGCGGCCGGCACCTGCCGGGTGTGGTGGGCCGGGCCGCAGGACGTCCGCCCGGAGCACGACGCACTGCTCGCCGGCGACGACCTGGCCCGGCGCGCCCGGCTGCACCTGCCCGCCGACCGGCTGCGGCTGACCGCTGCCTGGGCGGTGGCAAGGCTGGTGCTCGGCGCGGCCGCGGACGTGCCGCCCGACCTGCTCGAGGTCGACCGCACCTGTCCGGAGTGCGGTGCCCAGCACGGCAAGCCCCGGCTGCCGGCGGCGCCGGACCTGCACTTCTCCCTCGCCCACTCGGGAGGCTGCGTCGTCGTCGCGGTGGCCGCCGGCACCCCGGTCGGCGTGGACGTGGAATCCGTCGGAGCGCTGGCCGAGGCGGAGCTGGACGCCCTCGCCGACTCCACCCTCGCCGGGGAGGAGCGCGCCGCGCTGGACAGCTGCCCGCACCGGGCCCGCGCCTTCACCACCTGGTGGACCCGGAAGGAGTCCGTCCTGAAGGCCACCGGGGACGGGCTGGCCGTGCCACTGGACGAGCTCGTCCTCTCCCCGCCGTGCGCACCGCCGCGGGTGCTGCGCTGGCCGGCCGCCTCCCGCGCACGTGCCCTGTCGATGCACGTGCTGCACCCGCCGGCCGCACACGTCGCCACCCTGACCGTGCTGGGCGCGGGGCCGTGCCGGGTGGTGGAAGCCGACGCCGCACCGCTGCTGCGCAGCGCGCCCGCCTGACGTCCCGGGCTCAGAGCAGCCGGCGGCTGTCCGGCCCGACGATGCGCAGCCAGCGGTGGCCGTAGCCCTCCAGCGTGAGCTCGACCGAACCGTCGTCCGCGATCGGGGTGCTCGACCTGACGGCGAGCAGGTCCTCGAGGCGGTGCGAGCTGCTGCAGTCGGCCAGCACCAGCGGCACGGTGCGCGGTTCGGCGCCGAGGTTGTGCAGCGCGACGAGAGCGCCGTCGTCCCAGCTGGACAGGTGCGCGAGCACCGTGGAGTGCGGCTGCCCGAGCACCTCGAAGGTGCCCCAGCCCAGCTCCGGGCACTCCCGGTAGCGGCGGACCAGCAGCTTCATGAACGACAGCAGCGAGTCGGGGTCGCGGCGCTGGTCGGCGACGTTGACGAACTCCGGGGCGAACCCGCCCTCGACCACCGGGCCGGGCAGCTTGCCCGGTGCGGCGGTGGAGAAGCCACCGTTGCGCGCGGACGTCCACTGCATGGGCGTGCGGACGGCGAGCCGGCCCTCGGCCTCGAGGCTCTCGCCCATGCCGATCTCCTCGCCGTAGAAGAGCACGGGGGTGCCAGGTAGGGAGAACATCAGGCTGTAGACCATCCGTACCCGCCGCGGGTCGCCGCCCAGCATCGGGGGCAGTCGTCGGGTGAGGCCGCGGCCGTAGACCTGCATGCGCTCCTCGGGGCCGAAGGCGGCGAAGACCTCCTCACGCTCGGACCCGCTGAGCTTGTCCAGGGTGAGCTCGTCGTGGTTGCGGACGAACATCCCCCACTGGTTGTCCGGGGACACCGCCGGTCGGGCGGTGAGCGCGTCGACCAGCGGCGCGGTGTCGCAGCGGGCCAGCGACAGGTACATCGCCTGCATGGCGATGAAGTCGAACTGCATGGTCAGCTCGTCGCCGTCGACGCCGCCGAAGAACTCGGCCTGCTGCTCGTGCGGGAGGTTCACCTCGCCGAGCAGCACGGCCGCCTCGGCCCGGCGGGCGATCAGCGCGCGCAGCGCCCGCAGGTACTCGTGCGGGTCCTGGAAGCCCTCGACCTGCTGCTCGTCGATGCCGGAGGTCTCGAGCAGGAAGGGGACCGCATCGACCCGGAAGCCGTCCAGCCCCAGCTGCAGCCAGAAGCCGATGACCTTGGCGATCTCGTCGCGGACCCGCGGGTTGGCCACGTTGAGGTCGGGCTGCTCCTTGTAGAACTTGTGCAGGTACCACTCCCCCGTCTTCTCCTCCAGCTGCCAGATGCTCTGCTCCTGGTCGGGGAAGACCACCTGGTCGGAGGTGTCCGGCGGCGGGTCGGACCGCCAGACGTAGAAGTCGCGGTACGGGGAGTCCTTCGACGACCGCGCCGAGCGGAACCACGGGTGCTTGGCGGAGGTGTGGTTGACGACCAGGTCGGCGATGACCCGCATGCCCCGGTCCTTGGCCGTGCGGATCACCTCGACCAGGTCGCCGTGGGTGCCCAGCCGCGGGTCGACGCCGTAGAAGTCGGTGATGTCGTAGCCGTCGTCGCGCTCGGCGGTCGGGTAGAAGGGCATCAACCACAGGCAGGTGACGCCGAGGTCGGCGAGGTGGTCGATCCGCTGGGCCAGGCCGGCGAAGTCGCCGCAGCCGTCGCCGTCCCAGTCCATGAACGTCTCGACGTCCAGGCAGTAGACGACGGCGTTCTTCCACCAGAGGTCGGCGGTGTCGGTGATCCGCATGGGTGCTCCTCTTCTCGGAACGGGCGGCTCAGGGCAGGACGGCGGGTTGCGGGGCCTGCTCGGGACGGCGGGGCGCCGCCGGGCCGGGCGGGTCGATCGCGACCGCCGGGGCGGGCGCGGTCACGTCGAGCCGGGGCAGCACGTGCTCGCCGAACGCGTCGAGGAACGCCGTCTGCTGCTGGCCGACGTGGTGCAGGTACACCTGGTCGAAGCCGAGCTCGACGTACTCGGCGATCCAGGCGGCGTGCTGGCCGAGGTCGCTGGAGATGCGCACCGCCTGCTCGACCGCCTCGGGGGGGACGTGCGCGCTGGCCTGGTCGAAGGCGCGGGTGGTGTCCAGGTCCCAGCACAGCGGCGGCGGGAAGACGTTGCTGCGCCACTGGTCGTGCGCGATGGCGACGGCCTTGCCCTGGTCGGGGTCCCAGGACACGTGCACCTGGATGGTCAGCGTGCCCTGGCCGCCGGCGTCCCGGTAGGCGGCGATCAGCTCGCGCAGGGTGTCGTGCGGCTGGTTGATGGTGACCAGCCCGTCGGCCCACTCGGCGTGCCGGCCGGCGGTGGCGGCGGTGACGGCGGGCGCGATCAGCGCGGGCTGCTGCTCGGGGAGCGTCCAGATCCGCGCACGGTCGACGGTGACCAGCCCGTCGTGGCTGACCTCCTCACCGGCCAGCAGCGCCCGGATGATGTCGACGCACTCGCGCAGCCGGGCGTCGCGGAGTTCCTTGCGCGGCCAGACGTGCCCGGTGACGTGCTCGTTCATCGCCTCACCGGAGCCGAGGGCCACCCAGAACCGGCCGGGGAACATCGACCCGAGGGTGGCGATGGCCTGGGCGACGATCACCGGGTGGTAGCGCTGGCCGGGGGCGTTGACGGCACCGAACGGCAGCCCGGTGGTGGCCAGCGCCGCGCCCAGCCACGACCAGGCGAAGCCCGAGTGACCCTGCCGCTCGTTCCAGGGCTCGAGGTGGTCGGAGCACATGGCGGCGGTGAAGCCGACCTGCTCGGCGTGCTGCACCGCCGTCAGCAGCTCGGCGGGATGGATCTGCTCGTGCGAGTTGTGGAAGCCGATCACCGTCATGGGCCATGCCTACCGAGGATCACGATCACCCGCACGGCGGGTGCGCCGCGCAACGATCATCCGGCGGCCGACCGGAGGCGGGCCCAGGTCGGGCGCAGCCGTCGGCGCCGGCGGTGTGCTGCTGCTGCCGGTCCTCCTGCTCACCGGCGCACCCGTCGTCGAGACCGGCGGCAGCCTGGCGGTCGTCGCCCACCTCGCCGTCGTCCCGGTGTTCCCCGGGTACGGGCTGTCCGGGCGCGGGCTCGCCACCGTCCCCGCCAGCACCGCGACCACCCTGTCGCTGCTCGGACCCGCCGTCGCCGCCGCCACAGCCGTCGTCGTCCTGCAGGAGGGCTGGCCGCCCTGGGGTGGGCTGGCATGGAGTCCCGCTCGCCGGGCTCGTGGTGCTCACGGCGGACTCACGCCGGCGGGCCCCCGGACCGGTGGGCACCGCGTCGCCGGTGCCCGCGGCCGGGCCCGCCCGGCCCGCCGCGCCCGGGAGCGGTTACCTGGGCCCGGTCGGCGGGCACACCCCTGGTCCGCACCACGTCCGACCGAGGAGTCCCCATGCGATCGACCCGCTTCCCCTCGTTGCGCGCGGCGGCCGCCGCGTTCGCCATCACCGCCGCGTCCCTCGGCACGGTCGCCTGCGGTTCGGACGCCATTGACGACGGCGTGGAGCAGAAGGTCGAGCAGGGTGTCGACGACGCGAAGCAGAACGTCGAGGAAGGCGTCGACCAGGGGAAGCAGGAGGTGGAGGACGCCACCGACGGGGAGAACGGGAACGGCTGACCGGGAGGCCGGCTGCGATCATCGGCGCGTGTGCACCGTCGTCGTCCGCTGGTCCGCTGGGCAGCCGCCGAAACTCCTGGCCCTGCGTGACGAGCTGACCACCCGGGACTTCGACGACCCCGGCCGGTGGTGGCCCGAGTTCCCCGACGTCGTCGGGGGTCGTGACCGTGCCGCCGGCGGTACGTGGTGCGCCACCCACGTCGGTACCGGGGCGACGGCGCTGGTGGTGAACCGGCCGCAGAAGCGGGAGGCCGATCCGGGTGCGCCGAGTCGTGGGGTCCTCCCGCTGCTCGCGGCCGAGCACGGGGCGGACTGGCCCGCCCACGTCGAATGCGGCGGGATGGCGAGCTTCGCGCTGCTCCTGGCGACGCCGCGGGGGGTGACGACGTGGGACTTCGACGGCGAGGTCGTCACCTCCGCGGAGCACCCCGAGGGGACCTCCATGCTGACGTCCGGCGGGCCCGAGGACCGCAAGGCCGACGTCCACCTGAAGGCCTTCGAGCAGGCCGGCTGTCCGGACGGGTGGCGGCGGCTCGTCCAGGAGGGACCGCCGCGGGACGACCCGGCCGCTCTCGTGGTGCGCCACGAGCGGGACGGACTGGTGTTCGCCACCATCTTCGGCGAGCTCATCGAGGCGCGGCCGGGCTCGCTGCGCCTGGAGTACAGCCGGGAACCATGGGAGCGGCAGCCGTGGCGCGCGCTGACCGTGGCCGGGTCCGGAGCCCCGGGGGCTCCGGTCGACTAATGGGGCTTACCGAGCCTTTCGTGTTCTGGCAGGTTCGGTGCCGGTAGCGGCCGGTGGGTCAGCACTCGCGTCGACTGGAACCTCCGGATTCCTAGGCTCAGATCGTGCGCCCACCGGTCGTGAGGGGGCCTGACCGCTGATGGGATGACGTGCCCCGGGCGCTGTCCGGTGAGCACTTGACCATTAGTCCGCTGGCTGTCTCCTCCACGCTGCCGACCGCAGGTGAGTCGACCGGAGGAGCGCGGATGCTGTTCGTTGGCGATGACTGGGCCGAAGACCACCACGACATCGAGGTCCAGGACGAGACCGGGCGACGGCTCGCCCGAGGCCGGCTGCCCGAGGGGATCGCCGGACTGACCCGGCTGCACGAGCTGGTGGCCCAACACCTGACCGATGACGACGTTGACGCTGAGACCGGGTTCGTCGCGCAGAACGTGGTGATCGGGATCGAGACCGACCGCGGCACCTGGGTATCGGCGCTGGTGGCCACCGGCTACCAGGTGTTCCCGCTCAACCCGGTCCAGGTGGCCCGCTACCGGGAGCGCCACGGCGCCTCCGGCGCCAAGTCCGACCGCGGTGACGCCCACGTGCTGGCCGAGATCGTCCGGCTCGACCGGGCCCATCACCGGCCGATGGCCGGTGACAGCCCGGCGGTCGAAGGGCTGAAAATGGTGGCGCGGGTGCATCAGAGCACGATCTGGGACCGCACCCGCCACCTGCAGCGACTGCGTTCGGCGTTGCGGGAGTTCTTCCCCGCCGCGCTCGAGGCCTTCCCCGAGCTGGCCGCCTCCGACGCTCTGGAGCTGCTCGAGCGCGCTCCCGATCCCGCCCGCGCCGTTCGGCTGTCCAGGTCGAAGATCACCGCCGCGCTGATCCGAGCCCACCGCCGCGACCCCGAGGCCAAGGCCGAGGCGATCCAGACGACGCTGCGGGCGCCGGCGCTGCGCCTGGCGCCGGAGATCGAGGCCGCCTACGCGGCGATCGTGGCCAGCCACGTCCGGCTCATCGCCGGGCTGAACGGCGAGATCGCTTCCCTGCAGGCGGTGGTGGCAGAGGGTTTTGGCCGGCACCCGGACGCTGAGATCCTCACCAGCCAACCCGGGCTGGGACCGATCCTCGGCGCCCGGGTGCTCGCCGAGTTCGGTGACGACCGGGACCGCTACGCCGACGCCAAGGCCCGCAAGAACTACGCCGGCACCGCACCGATCACCCGAGCCTCGGGCACCCGCCGGACCGTTCTCGCCCGCTACGCCCGCAACAAGCACCTGGCCGACGCCACCCACCAGTGGGCCTTCTGCGCACTCACCGCCTCACCTGGCGCCCGCGTCTACTACGACACCATCCGCTCCCGCGGCACCGGCCACCACGCCGCCCTCCGCCAGCTCAGCAACCGACTCGTCGGCATCCTCCACGGCTGCCTCAAGACCCGAACCCCCTACCGGGAAGACACCGCCTGGCCACAGTTCACCGCCACAGCGGCTTGACCACCCAGACCATGGGATGTCTGAGCCGACCTGGCCAGCTCGCCAGCACACAGGAGAAGTGATGACCAGAAGCAGCACAACCGCCGGCGCTTTCCAGCAAGCGCAGCTCCCGGTACAAGCGAAGCTCGCAGCGGCCTGGACCAGTGTCATGTTCCTCTACATCTACGTCGACTACCTCCACCTGTACAAGCCCGGCTCTCTCGACGAGATCCTGGTCGGCGTCGTCCACGAGTTCGACACCGGCCCGACCTTCGTCGCCCTTGCGCTCACGCTCATGGCCATTCCGAGCCTCATGATCGTGCTCTCCACGACATTGCCCGCCCGGGTCAACCGCGCCACCAACCTCGTCGTGGCGACGCTCTTCATCACCGCCTCGATCTACAACGTGGCCGGCGAGGAGTCCTGGGACTACTCCTACTTCTACGGCCTCTCCATCGGACTCGAGGTGCTGATCCTGGCCCTCATCCTGCGCGCCGCCTGGACCTGGCCCCGGACCACTCGAGCCACCGCCGGCCGCGAGCTCGCCCAAGCCCGGGTGTGACGCTCGAGGCAGGCCGGCCGCGATCCACCCGACCTCGATGACGTGGAACCCGTCCAGGCCGACGAGCCGATCACAGCGGTCGCAGTAGGAGGGATCAGGACATGAGGGCGCGAGAGCGCCCGCCGTAGGCTCGGACACCGTCGAGGCCTTCCCGTCAGGTTGCTTGGTCGCTCCTGATCTCGGAAGGTCTCGACCCCTGTCCGGCCTCAGCTCACGCACGCGGATCCGTACTTTCGAACGGCGTCGTGGAGCAGCGACTACGACGGCAACGCGAGCCGCCCAGCTCGAGGTCAGCCGGTTGTGCGGCTCGGGTGAGATCTCATCGCCGGCAGCTCGACCAGGGAGCCTGGCCCGGTTCTCCGGACACGTTCGGTGGCGCAGGCCAACCTGCCTGGCAGATGACGCTCCTATGGTTGTCGAGCGGCAGCCCGGACTGGCGTGCCGTGGTCGAGTAGCCGCACCGGCCGGACTCGACGGCCACGCTGAGGCAGCTGGTGGGCGACCCCGGGCTGCTCGTCGCACCCGACGCTCTCGCGGTCCTGTTGCGGTCACGGTGGGGCGCCCCGACCGTCTGGCCGCCGTCACGCCGGCTGCCCGCCGCCGGGTCGTCTCGCCTCACGCCTTCTGCCCGGACCTCACGGACGGCCGGGAACGGCGTCAGTCGAGCCGCGGCGCCAGACCGAGCAGGGGGAACAGGCCGGCCTCGAGGTCGAGGAAGCTGGAGATGTGGCGGACCAGCCCGCCCTCGATCTCCAGCACGTGCAGCGCCCAGGGCACGCGCCCCCCGTCGGTGCTGACCCGGTACTGGGCGACCGCCGGCGTGCCGTTCGCCGTAAACGGGACCAGCACGGAGCCGAT
>JAOPWO010000086.1 GCA_025965635.1 Modestobacter sp.
TCAGCGCGGTCGTGAAGTCCATCCGGGCCCGCTCGGTGTGCACCGCGGCCAGCCCGTCGAGCAGGAACGTCGGGTTGAAGCCGATGGTGAGCGGGTCGCCGTCGAACTCGACGTCGCACCGCTCCTCGGCCTGGCCCTCGTCGTCGGTGCCACCCGCCCGCAGGGTGACCTGGCCCGGGGTGAACTCGCAGCGCAGCGGGGTGCCGCGCTCGGCCACCAGGGCCACGCGCTTGGCGGCGTCGGTGAACAGCCCGACCGGCAGAGTGGCGAACGACGAGGACTCGCTGGGCATGATCGCCCGGTACTTCACGAACTCGGCGTCCAGCAGCCGGGTGGTGGTCTGCCGGTCCTTGCCCGACAGGCCCAGGATGCCCTCGCCAGAACAGCTGGAGGACAGCGAGAGCACCACCTCGGGGCCGCTGGTCAACGTCTTCGCGGCGTCGGCCAGCGTGCGGGCCGGGACCAGCACGGCCGCGGTGAGCCCCGGGGTCTCCGGTCGCCAGGCGAACTCGCGGACGGCCAACCGGTAGCGGTCGGTGGCGGCGAGGGTGACGAGGTCGTCCTCGATCTCCAGCCGGACGCCGGTGAGCATCGGCAGGGTGTCGTCGCGGCCGGCGGCCACGGCCACCTGGCTGACCGCCTCGGCGAAGGCGTCGCTGTCGACGACCCCGGCGGTGGAGGGCATCGACGGCAGCGAGGGGTAGTCCTCCACCGGCAGCGTGGGTAGCGAGAACTTGGCGTTGCCGCAGCTGATGGACAGCCGGGCGCCTTCGGCGACGATCTCCACCTGGTGCGGCGGTAGCGCCCGGGTGATCTCGGCCAGCAGCCGGCCGGGCACCAGGGCCTTGCCGCCCTCGGTGGACTGGACGTCGATCTCCGAGCGGGCCGAGACCTCGTAGTCGAACCCGGAGACCGACAGCTGCGAGCCCTCGACCTCCAGCATGATCCCGGCCAGGACCGGCACCGAGGGCCGTGGCGGCAGGCTGCGCGCCGTCCAGGCCACGGCCTCGGCGAGCACCTCACGTGCCACCCGGAACTTCATCGCGCCACCTCATGCTCGTCTGTGCTGCTCGTCGTGCGTCCGAGGACACCGCCTGCTGCGGTCATCCTCCCCTGCGTCGTTCATCGTGCCGCGCCAGGTGCCCTCGCGGACAGCCCGGCCAGGCGTTCCCCATCCTGAGTGTGGTTGGAGAACACATCGGGAGAAGTACTTCATCTTCGTCATCACAGTTGTGGATCCTGGGGACCGGGCCTCTTCCTGCAGGTCGGCCCACGAATGGGCCTGTTGGCCCGCTGTGGGCCGGGGGCCGTCTCCCTGTGTCGACACGTGGACAACTCGACCGCCGTGCACCGTCGTCGACCTGTCTCCACCCCCAGTCCCCTGGCCACGCTCAGGTCCGTCCCCACCCCCTCCCGGCGGCCCCCGGAGCGGGGAGAGGCCGTGCACCGGTTGTTCCACGGATGTGGACGACGGCCGGCGGGAGAACGGAAAGTGCAGGTCAGCAGGCTGAGGGCGGGCCGTCCGGAACTCCGGACCGGTGGAGATCCTGGGCGTGGCCGGCGTCCGCGGAGATCTCCCCAACCTGTGCACAGTCCTGGGGACAAGGGGACACGTCCGGGCCGGTCACCGGCTCGAGACGACGGTCAGCGACCCCGGCGGCACGGGAAGGTCACTGACGGGCGCGGCTCTTGATGCGGGCGGTGAGCTCGGTGACCTGGGTGTAGGTGGCCCGGCGCTCGCTCATCAAGCCGGTGATCTTCTTGACCGCGTGCATGACCGTGGTGTGGTCCTTGCCGCCGAAGGAGGCGCCGATCCGCGGCAGGGACAGCTCGGTGAGCTCCCGGCAGAGGTACATGGCGATCTGCCGGGCGTTGACCAGCGTGCGGCTGCGGTTGGCGCCCTGCAGTTCCTCCATCGTCACCGAGAAGTACTCCGCGGTGGCGGCCATGATGATCGCCGCGGTGATCTGCGGACCCTGCTCGTCGCTGATCAGGTCCTTGAGCACCAGCTCGGCCAGCGCCAGGTCGACCGGCTGCTTGTTCAGGCTCGCGAAGGCGGTGACCCGGATCAGCGCGCCCTCGAGCTCGCGGATGTTGGTCTGCACCTTGCTGGCGATGAACTCCAGCACGGCGTCGGGGGCCTGCAGCCGCTCGCCCCACGCCTTCTTCCGCAGGATCGCGATGCGGGTCTCCAGGTCCGGCGCCTGGACGTCGGTGATCAGACCCCACTCGAACCGGGTGCGCAGCCGATCCTCCAGCGTCGTCAGCTTCTTCGGCGCCCGGTCGGAGGTGATCACGATCTGCTTGCTGGCGTTGTGCAGCGTGTTGAAGGTGTGGAAGAACTCCTCCTGGGTCCGCTCGGCGCGCTCTAGGAACTGGATGTCGTCGATCAGCAGGAAGTCGATGTCCCGGTAGCGGCGGCGGAAGTCCTCGGCCCGGCCGGAGTGCACCAGGTTGATGAACTCGTTGGTGAACTCCTCGGTGCTCACGTAGCGCACCCGCACGTTGGGGAACATCCGGGCCGCGTAGTGCCCGATCGCGTGCAGCAGGTGGGTCTTGCCCAGCCCCGAGTCGCCGTAGATGAACAGTGGGTTGTAGGCCCTGGCCGGCGCCTCGGCCACGGCGACCGCCGCGGCGTGGGCGAACCGGTTGCTGTTGCCGATGACGAAGGAGTCGAAGACGTACTTGGGGTTCAGCCCCGGGTCCAGCCCGGCTGGACGGTGCCGGTCGGCGAACAGCGGGACGGCGCCCGACCCGCGGGCCGACTGCCGGTCACCGGATCGGCGGTCGGCGGCGCGCTCCATCGGGTCGAGGTCCCAGGGCGCGGTGCCCCGACGGTCCTCGTCCGCGGGCTGACCCCCGCCGGCCGGAGGCGGTGCGGCGCCCGGTGCGGTGTCCAGCTCGCCGGAGCCTTCGGGGGCCGCCGCGCCGCGTGACCAGTCCCGGCCGTCGCCGGACTCGGGCAGCCACACGTCGGTGCGCACGGCGTCGCTCCGCACGCCGAAGGCGCTGCGGCCGTCGTCGGCCCGGTCACGGGCGGCGCGGTCCTCCTCGGCCCGGTCCTGGGCGGCCCGGTCGCGGGCGGCGCGGTCCTCCTCGGAACGGCCGGCGGCGAAGCCTTCCGCAAAGCGGTCGTCGGCGAACTGCTGCTCCTGCGCCGACCGGGCCGGCGCCGGTCGGTCCGCGGCGAACCGGTCCGGGGCGAACCGGTCGTCGGGGAAGCGGTCACCGCCGAACCGGTCGGCGCCGAACGGGGGCTCGTTGTAACGGTCGTCGGGCAGGCGCTGCTGGACGTAGGACTCGAACCGGTCACCGGGCCGGGGCGCGGGAGGCCGGTCGCCCGCACGCTCGGCGGGGCCGGAGGCCGGTCGCTCGGACGGACGGTCAGCTCCCCACCGCGGGTCCAGCGGCTGCTGGGCATCGGCCGTGCTGCCCGCCCGCTCGGAACTGTCCTCGAGCTGGACGGCGACCCGGATGGCGCGGCCGAACTGCTCCGAGAGCGCGTCGGCCAGCACCAGCCGCATGCGCGACTCCAGCACCGTCTGGGTGAACTCGTTGGGCGCCGCCAGCACGGCGGTGTCCTCCACCAGGCCCAGCGGGCGGGTGAGGTTCAGCATCGCGTTCTGCTGGGGGGACAGGCTGGTGGCGAGCCGGTCGCGGATCTGGTCCCAGACCGTCGCCAGGTCGACCGTGGAGTCGGCCATCGACTGTTGTCCCCTCTCATGCTGTGCTCCGCGCGCCTCGACGCTCCTGCCGCGACGCGCCCGGTACCCCGGGGACCCGGCTGGGTCCCCCGGCCGGTCCCCAGGTGTGGACACCGCATCGAGCTGCTTCCACACCGGTGTCCACAGAGTGTGCACGGCCCATGACGTCCACCGCAGGTCCGGTCCGGACCGGTCCGGACCGGACCGCGTCGTCGCAGGTCAGGCCGGTGTCCAGGAATTCGGGGAGAGGCAGCTGGCACCGGGTGCACGGCCAGGCCGGCACCCGTGGCCGGACCGTGTGGTCCACCGCGGAGTGACGGCGACGCTAACAGCCCACTCCACAGCCCGGCAACGAGCACCGGCGCGCGCGGTCCGCCGCCATTGCTGGCCGGCGGCGTGTCCTCTCCGTCCGCGAGGTCGCCGGGCGGAGCCTGCCGGGCCGACCGGCTCACCGGGCGCGGCGCGGTAGCCGTCGTGACTCGGCTATGCTGGTCGGAGTCTGTGGACAGCCGACCGGTGTGCGCGTGTGATCCGCCTGCACGGGCACCGGCCGGCAGCCCACAGCAAGACCAGCCTCGGGTGCAGGGGGCGGGCACGGGTCCTGCAAGCGGACACCGTGGTCATCCTGCGCCCGCACGCGTGTGCGGCCCGACCCGGGCAGCACCGCGCCGACGTCATCAGTCAGTGGGAGTTCCTCGTGAGCAAGCGCACGATCCAGCCGAACAACCGCCGACGGTCCAAGACCCACGGCTTCCGGCTCCGGATGCGCACCCGGGCCGGGCGCGCCATCCTCGCCGCCCGCCGTCTCAAGCGTCG
>JAOPWO010000109.1 GCA_025965635.1 Modestobacter sp.
ACCTCGCCGGTGTTCTTGTGCCTGCTGTTGAGCACGCCGACGCCCAGCGGCTTGGTCAGCGACAGCGCCGGACCCCCCGCCGCCGCGGCGTTGCGGATGACCGGCTCCAGGTCGACCAGGCCGGTGACGGCCCTGCCGTTCTTGGGTTCCGGGTCGTCGTTCGAGTGCCCGCCGCCCACGTGGCAGCCGGCCTCGTGGGCCACCTCCTGCCCGCCCCGCAGCACCTCGGCGGCGAGTTCTGCCGGCTGCACGTCCCGCGGCCAGCCGAGCAGGTTCACCGCGACGACCGGCGTCCCGCCCATGGCGTAGACGTCGGACAGCGCGTTGGCGGCCGCGATCCGGCCGAAGGTGTACGCGTCGTCGACGACGGGGGTGAAGAAGTCGGTGGTGAGCACCAGCCCCTGCCCACCGGCGATCCGCACGACCGCCGCGTCGTCCCCGTCGTCGAGCCCGACCACCAGTTCGGCGTTCGGCGCGGCCGGACCGGTGGCGGTGAGGCCGGCGACGACCGCCTCCAGTTCACCGGGCGGGATCTTGCAGGCGCAGCCGCCGCCGTGCGCGTACTGGGTGAGCCGGATCGTGGGGGGTGCGGTGGTCACGCCCCTGAATCTAGGCCCGACCGGTCAGGACCGGCCGCCGGGCAGCACGACGAGCCGCGGCGGCCGGGGAGCCTCGCCTGCCTCGGCGGGCCGGCGCCGTCGTCCCGCCGGGTGCGCGGCCGAGCGCGGGGTGCCGCCCATCCGGTCCGCGGCCGCCAGCAGCTGGGCGCGTCGGTGGCGGTCCGGTTCGAGGGCTTCCACGATCTTCGCCAACGCCCCGCGACCGGCGGCGGCGTAGGGGCCCTCGGGCTGCGCGGCGAGGGCGACCGCGACCGCCGCGGCCTCCTCGGGCGTCAGGGCGACCGGGGGCAGGGTCGCGGGGGAACGGGACTCGATGCGGCTCACGGTCGGAGAGTGGCACCGCCCTCCGACAATTCCGGGCGGACCGCCGCACTAAGGTCGTCGCCGGAGGCGTCAGGGTGTCTGGTGACCCCCGCGGCCTCTAAAGCCGACGTGGCCGAGCATCTCGGTCAGGCGGGTTCGATTCCCGTCCGCCTCCGCCAACTCCTGCACGCGGCTACGCTGCGTAGCGATGAGCGACGACCCGCGCCGGCTCGTGCCGCGCACCGACACGCTGCTCGCCGATCCGCAGCTGGCGGCGGCGGGGGAGCGACTGGGCCGGGGACTGGTCCGGAGCGCCGTGCAGCGGGTGCAGCAGCGCATCCGGGACGGCGAGGTCGCGCCGGCCGCCGCGGTCGACGCCGTTCTGGCCTGCCTCCCCGGGTCGGCGAGCAGCCTCCGGCCGGTCCTCAACGCGACCGGCGTCCTCGTGCACACGAACCTCGGCCGGGCCCCGCTGTCGGCCGCCGCCGTCGAGGCGGTCACCGCCGCCGCGGGCACGACCGACGTCGAGCTCGACCTCGCCACCGGCCGCCGCGGTCCGCGGGGGGCCGCGGCGATCGCCGCCCTTCTCGATGCCGTCCCCGCCGCCGAGGCGGCGATCGTCGTCAACAACTGCGCGGCCGCCCTGGCGCTGGTGGCCACCGCGCTCGGTGCGGGCCGGGAGCTCGTCCTCGCCCGCGGCGAGCTCGTCGAGATCGGCGACGGCTTCCGCATCCCCGAGCTGCTGGTCAGCACCGGCGCCCGCCTGCGCGAGGTCGGGACCACCAATCGCGCGACGCCGGCCGACTACCGCGGCGCGCTCGGGCCGGACACCGGCGCCGTCCTCAAGGTGCATCCGTCGAACTTCGTCGTCCGCGGCTTCACACGCTCGGTCGCGGTGGGCGAGCTCGCCGCCGTTCTCGAGGGCAGCGGTATCCCGTTGGTCGCCGACGTCGGCTCGGGTCTGCTGCGGCCGCATTCCACGCTGCCCGACGAGCCGGACCTGCAGAGCACGCTGGCCGCGGGTGCCGATCTGGTCCTGGCCAGCGGCGACAAGCTGCTCGGTGGCCCCCAGGCGGGGCTCATCCTGGGTCGCGCCGAACTCGTCGAGCGGCTGCGCCGGCACCCGCTCTACCGTGCCCTCCGGGTCGACAAGACGACCCTCGCCGCGCTGGAGGCCACCCTGCGCGGGCCGCTGCCGCCGGTGCAGGCGATGCTCGCGGCCGACCTCGACGGTCTCCGCGCCCGCGCCCGGGTGCTCGCGCAGCGGCTGACCGCCGCGGGCGTCGAGGCCGTCGCGGTCGGCTCCGAGGCCCGGGTCGGTGGGGGAGGGGCGCCGGAGCACCCGCTGCCCAGCGCGGCCGTCGCCCTGCCGGCGTCGTTCGCCGAGGCGCTGCGGCGGAGTCCCCGCCCGGTCGTGGGGCGGGTCGAGGACGGGCGCACGCTGCTGGACCTGCGCAGCGTGCCGCCCTCGGCGGACGAGGACCTGGCACGCGCCGTCCTGGAGGTCGCCGCACGGTGACGACCATGGACGTGATCGCCACCGCCGGGCACGTGGACCACGGCAAGTCCGCACTGGTGCGGGCCCTCACCGGCATGGAGCCCGACCGCTGGGCCGAGGAACGCCGCCGCGGGTTGACGATCGACCTCGGGTTCGCCTGGACGACGCTGCCGTCGGGCCGTCGGCTGGCGGTCGTCGACGTCCCCGGCCATGAGCGGTTCGAGGGCAACATGCTGGCCGGCGTCGGCTCGGTGCCCGCCGCGCTGCTCGTCGTGGCCGCCGACGACGGCTGGTCGGCGCAGACCGCCGAGCACGTCGCCGTCCTCGATGCCCTCGGCGTGCGGGACGCCCTGCTGGCGGTGACCAAGTGCGACATCGCTGATCCCGCACCGGTGCTGGCCGACGTCCGCCAGCGGCTGGCGGGGACGTCGATGGGCGAGGTGCCGGCCGTGGCGGTGAGCGCGCTGACCGGTGCCGGGATGCCGGAGCTGACCTCGGCGCTGGAGGCACTTCTCGCCGGCCTGCCCGCGGCAGCTCCCGATGCACCCGTGCGGCTGTGGATCGACCGCGCCTTCACGATCCGGGGCGCCGGAACGGTGGTCACCGGAACGCTCGCGGCCGGCACGGTCACGGGCGGGGACCGCCTGGAACTGGGCGACCGGGAGGCCGTCGTCCGCGGCGTGCAGTCGCTCGGCGAGCCGGTCGACCGGGCGGCCGCTACCGCCCGGGTGGCGCTGAACCTCCGCGGGGTCGCGGTCGAGGAGATCTCGCGGGGCGACGCGCTGCTGACTCCCGGCGCCTTCCGCCGCACCGACGTCGTGGATCTCCGCCTCGCGGCCGAACCCGCGGACCGGCTCCCCGCAGAGCCGGTCGTGCACGTCGGTTCGGCCACCGTGGGTGCCCGGCTCCGCCCGTTGGACGGCGCGCTGGTCCGCGTTCGGCTGGCCACCGCCCTGCCGTTGCGCGTCGGCGACCGGCTGCTGCTGCGCGACCCGGGGACGCGGCGCGTGCTGGGCGCCGACGTGGTGGACGTCGACCCACCGGAACTGCGCCGCCGGGGCGCTGCCCGGCAGCGGGCGGCGGAGCTGGCGGCTCAGCCGGTGGGTGTGGCCGGGGCGTCAGCAGATCTCGCCCGCCGCCGGGTGGTGCGGACCGACGACTGGATCGCGATGGGGTGGCCGGTGCCCGCCGAGGCGACGGTTCACGGCCCGTGGCTGCTCGCCGCCGGTCTGGCCGGCGCGCTGGCGGCACGGGTCCCCGACGTCGTGGCGCGCTACCGGGCGCTGCGA
>JAOPWO010000110.1 GCA_025965635.1 Modestobacter sp.
GGCCGCGGCCACCGCGCCCGCCTCGTCGGTCGATGCCGCGGCCGTGCCCGCACCGGCGTCGGCGGCGGCCGCCCGACGCTCCGGGTGCGGCTCGACCACGGTGATCTCCGGGACGCCGAGCAGTCGCGCAGCCTGCACCACGAGGTTGCCGATCGAGCCGGCGCCGATCACCAGGACCGACCGGGGCTGGGCGGGCAGCACCAGCTGCACGTCGTGGCAGGCCTGCGCCAGCGGCTCGGCGGTCGCGGCCAGCTCGTCGGTGACCGCGTCGGTGACCGCGACCAGGTTGCGCGCCGGGACGGCGACCCGCTCGGCGAAGGCGCCGGACCGGTGGACGCCGATGATCTGCAGGCGCGGGCAGATGTTGTCGGTGCCGGCCCGGCAGGCCCAGCACTCCCCGCAGGTGACCTGCGCGTTGACGGCCACCCGGCGGCCCAGCCAGGACCGGTCGACGCCGTCGCCGACCGCGCCGACCAGACCGGAGAACTCGTGCCCGCGCACGTCGCCGGTCCGGGCGATGCCCATCTTCCCGCGGTAGGCGGTGACGTCGGAACCGCAGATGCCCACCCGGTGCACGTCGACCACGACCTCGCCGGCCGCGGCGACCGGTTCGTCGGCCTCGCCGGCGGTCATCGCGTCGGGGCCGGCCCAGCGCAGCGCCCTCACGCTCCGTACCCCTCGTGCCGGGTCGGCACCGGGCCGACTGCCCCGGCCCGTTCGGGCTGCGAGACGCTCATCGTCGAACTCCTCTTCCGGACCGACCATTCCGCGGGGTGGTCCCGCCGGCGGCCCATCTCTTCCGACGATTTGTCTACGGGATCACGGGGAATTCCGCCAATAACCCTTTCCCTCCTGTGATCACCGCGGGTGCGTGATTTGTCCCGGGCCGGGGAAGCGCGGCGGGGGTCATTCCCGGATGTGATCTGTGGCCATCAGGTCCCTATCACCGGACCGTCGTGTCCGGCAGCCGGCTCCCATACATTCGACGGGAGCACAGCGGCGGAACGTGGCCGGCCGGATGACGACGGAGGAGCAGATCATGACGACCGTAGAAGAGAAGCCGGCGCCGCTCGCCGCGTCGCCCGACCCTGCCGACGTCCTCCGGGCCGCTGCCGGCCTGCACGACCTGATCGACGCGCACGGCGCGGAGAACGACCGGGCGGGCCGGATCGCCGAGCCGGTGGTCGGAGCGCTCTACGGTTGCGGCGCGATCGGCGGCTTCACCCCGCGCGAGCTCGGCGGCAGCGAGATGACCCCCCGCCAGCTCCTGGATCTCTACCGGACGGTGTCCTACGCCGACCCCTCCACCGGCTGGGTGACCATGGCGCTGGCCATGGCGACCGGGCTCGCCGGGGCGTTCTTCGACCGCGACACCGCCGAGGAGCTGTTCAGCACCCCGCGGCTGGGCATCGCCGGGCAGGGCACCCGGCCGGGCCGGGCCGTGCCGGTCGCCGGCGGGCATCTGCTCACCGGTTCCTGGAGCTTCGCCTCGGGCATCAAGCACGCCACCCACCTGCACACCGCCGCGCAGGACACCGAGACCGGTGAGCCGCGCTTCTTCATCGTGCCGGTCGAGCAGGTCACCTTCGACCAGGGCAGCTGGGACGTGATGGGGCTGCGGGGCACCGGCAGCATCGACTACACGCTGCAGGACGTCTTCGTGCCGGTCAACTACAGCTACCACACGCTGAGCATCGACCCGGTGACCGGCGGCGACCTCTTCCGGATCGGCATCGGCAACTACGCCAGCCTCAACCACGGGCCCTGGGCGCTGGGCACCGGCCGGCGCCTGCTGGACGAGCTGGCCCTGGGCGTGCGAGCCACGGCGGGGAAGCCGGGTGCGCCGGGCGACTCCGAGAGCTTCACCGAGCAGTACGCGCACGCCGAGGTCAAGCTGCGCTCCGCCAAGGCCTTCCTCTACGAGGTGTGGGAGGAGATCGAGGCCTCGCTCGCCGCGGGCGACGGCGTCCCGGTCCGGCTGGAGACGCTCAACCGGGTGGCGCTGAACAACGCCACCTTCACCACCCACGAGATCGCCCAGTTCGTCTACCTCAACAGCGGCACGACCGCGCTGCGGCAGGGCACCGTCCAGCGGCTGTTCCGCGACGTGCACGGCGGCACCCAGCACATCTCGTCCTCGCCGCTGATCATGCGGTCGGCCGGACGGGAGCTGGCCGGCCTGGCCGAGGGCAAGCGCTGGGTGCACTTCAACCTCTCGTGATCCCCGGGTCCACACTGACGACGACGGTGGCGGCACCCCGCCAGGAGATGAAGGAGTTCCTCCGATGAGCATCGACGTGCACCCGACGACCGAGCCGGCCACCGAGTTCGGGGACCAGGCGGACCTGGCGGTGCTGTACCGCGATCTGGCAGCCGTGGACCTGCGGCCGCTGTGGACGGTCACCGAGCAGTTGCTGACCCCCACGCCGCGACCGGCGGCCCTGCCGTGGCTGTGGTCGGCGGCGACGATGAAGCCGCTGGCTCGGCGGGCCATCGAGCTGGTGCCGGTCGAGCGTGGTGGCGAGCGGCGGGTGCTGTCGCTGCAGAACCCCGGGCTCGGCGGGCGCCCCTACGCGGTCGGCACGCTGTGGGGGGCGCTGCAGTGCCTCGGCCCCCGCGAGGTGGCGCCGGCGCACCGGCACACGCCCGGCGCGATCCGGTTCGTCCTCGAAGGCGAGGGCGTCTGGACGACGGTCGACGGCGACGCCTGCGACATGCGCCCGGGGGACCTGGTGCTCACCCCGTCGATGAACTGGCACGACCACACCTCGACCGTCGATGGCGAGATGTTCTGGTTCGACGGGCTCGACCTGCCGATGGTCGAAGCGCTGGACGGGGTGTTCTTCGAGGAGTACCCGGGTCCGGGGGAGTCCCAGCCCGAGCCGGCCGAGCACAACGTGTCCGAGCGGACGCACGCCGGCGGCACCCGCTACGTGGCCGGGTCGGTGACCGACACGCTGTCGCCGCGGCCTTCCGAGCTGATGAACTACCGGTGGGCGGACACCGCGGCGGAGCTGGACCGGCTGGCCGCGGTCTCCGACGACCCGCTGATCCCGGTGGAGTACGTCGACCCGGCGACCGGTGCGTCGGTGCTGCCCACGATGGCGTGCGCGGTGCACCGGATCCGGGCCGGGCGCCGGTCGGCGCCCGTGCGGCGGGCGGGGAACGCGATCTACGTGGCCTACCAGGGCCACGGCTCCAGCGTGATCGGTGGCCAGCGGTTCGACTGGGGCCCCGGCGACATGTTCGTGGTGCCGTCGTGGGTGCCGGTGGAGCACGCCGCCGACGAGCAGGGCGACCTGTTCGTGGTCAGTGACGAGCCGGTGTTCCGAGCGCTGGGCATCGCCCGCACCCAGACCCTGACCGGGCCCCAGCAGGTGACGGGCACCTTCACCCCCCGCTGACCCTGCCGCCTGTGCGTTGTGGGGTGGGTGGGTTGTTCTGTTCGGACCACCCCTCGTCTGGAGATGTCGATGAAGCTGGCTCTGTTCGATGA
>JAOPWO010000125.1 GCA_025965635.1 Modestobacter sp.
CATCAGCGCGCCCTCGACGATCCCGTACAGCCGGGTGGCCCGGGCCACGTCGGGGTGGTCGGGCGTGCGGGCCAGGACGTCACTGGCGAACTCCCAACTCGTGGTGGTGCGGGCGGTGCCCACGTAGATCTCCACCAGCCCGGCCGGGGAGGTGACCAGCAGCTCCACCTCGTCGCCGGCGCGCGGCCGGAGGAATCCCGACTCGCGCTGGTCGGGCCCCTCGACGCGCCCGTCCGGGGACAGCCGCCAGGTGCGTGACTCGTAGGTCAGGAAGTCCCGGCCGTCGTGGGCGAAACGCACCCACTGCCCGAAGCGGTGGTCGCCCCCGGCCCCGGCCGCCTGTCCCTCGCCGTGCCACTCGCCGAGCAGCGGGAGCACGGCGAGCAGTTCGTGGGCGACCTCCGGCCCGACCCGGACGTCGACCGTGTCCTCGACCGGCAGCTCGGTCGACCCGGACGCCGGGCCCTCGGGCAGGCCCGGTGGCGTGGGGGCGGTCATCGGGCGCGCCCCGCCCTTTCGCGGCGCGTCAGGCGCCACGCGGCGGACGCGCAGCCTCCCGCTGCCAGCGCGGTGAGCGCGACCAAGACCCAGGCGGAGAACAGACCCATGCCGCCACGGTATCCGCGCGGTCGGTGCGCGGCGGTCGCTGCCCCGTCCGGGTGACCGGCGTCGCGGCGACGTCGGGGACGTCGGACGAGGTGGAACTGGCCCGGTCATCGCTGGGCCCAGGAGCGGAGCGTCTGATCGGCGCAGCCGTGCTGGCCGGCTGGCTGGTCCGCTGGTGGCGCCGGACGACGCCGTCCGCCGTCCGCCGTCCGCCGTCGACGACCGCATGCAGACGGGCCCGCCTCCCCTGTGGGAGACGGGCCCGGCTGGCGCCCCGCCGCGAGTTCGCGGGGGCGGGGTCAGGCCGCCCGCGGGGTCCGCCGCGGGCAGGGGCCCGGTCAATCGATGGCGAGCGTCGTCTCGTTCAGGCCGACCACGGCCGCGACCCTGCGCTCGGCGCGGCCCACGGGGGCCAGCGAACGCAGCGTCCACGTGCCCGGCGCGGCGAAGAACCGGAACTCACCCTCCGGGCTGGTCACCACCTCGGCGGTGAACTCGTCGGTCTCGTCGAGCAGCCGGACGTAGGCGCCGGCGACGGGGGCGCCGTCGTGCCACACCGACCCCTGGATCACCGTCTGCGTGCTCAGGTCGATGCCGTCGAGGACACCGCCCTGCTTGGGGGCTCCGCACATGTCAGCTCACTTCTCGATCGGGACGCCGACGAGCGAGCCGTACTCGACCCAGCTGCCGTCGTAGTTCTTGACGTCGGGCTTGCCGAGCAGCTCGCGCAGCACGAACCAGGTGTGGCTCGAGCGCTCACCGATGCGGCAGTAGGCGATGGTGGCCAAGCTGTCGTCGTAGCCCTGCTCGTCGTAGAGGGCGGCGAGCTGCTCGTCGGACTTGAACGTGCCGTCCTCGTTGGCTGTCTTGCTCCACGGGATGTTCTTGGCCGTGGGGACGTGCCCGCCCTTCTGCGCCATCTCCTGCGGCAGGTGCGCCGGGGCCAGGATCTTTCCGGTGAACTCGTCGGGCGAGCGGACGTCGATGAGGTTCTTGCTACCGATCGAGGCCACCACCTCGTCGCGGAAGGCGCGGATCGAAAGGTCGGGCTCGCTGGCCTTGTACTGGGTGGCCGGGCGCTCCACCGGGTCCTTGGACAGCGGACGGCCGTCGAGCTCCCACTTCTTGCGGCCACCGTCGACCAGCTTGACGCTCTGGTGGCCGTACAGCTTGAAGTACCAGTACGCGTACGCGGCGAACCAGTTGTTGTTGCCGCCGTAGATCACCACGGTGTCGTCGTTGCTGATGCCGCGTGCGGACAGCAGCTGCTCGAACGCCTCGCGGCCGACGAAGTCGCGGCGCAGCGGGTCCTGCAGGTCCTTCCGCCAGTCCAGCTTGACGGCACCCTCGAGGTGACCGCCGTCGTAGGCGCTGGTGTCCTCGTCGACCTCGACGAAGACGAGGCCGGGGTCACCGAGGTGCTCCTGGGCCCAGTCGGCTGTGACCAGTACGTCGCTTCGGCTCATGTGTGGTGTTCCTCCATCGATCGTCCGTGGATGTGCGGGAAAGTTGTCGGTGCTCGGGGAACCGGTGGCCACCACGGTCGCCGCACCCCGGCGGTACGGGCGGCGGGAAGGACCTCGGGACGGCGGGACGGCGCGTTCCGGGACGGGAAGTCGTCCCTCAGGAGGTCGGACAGAGCGTGCTGCCGACGCGGCACAGGTCGACTGTGCGGCGCGAGGTCAGCAGGGTGCCCACGGCCGAAGAGTAACCGATCAGCTGGGCACCTCCGTCCGGCCACCCGTCATGGCGTCCACGACCGCGGTCAGCTCGGGCAGTGGAGGCGCCCCGTCGGCGCGCCGCACGACCGCGCCGGCGCGGTCGACGTAGAGCAGGGTGGGCGTGCGCCGGACCCCCAGCGCGCGGACCGCCTCCAGGTGGCTCTCGGCGTCCACGTGCACGTGGGCGATCCACGGTCGGCTGGTCTGCAGCTGCTGGAGCCGGGCGCGCGTCGCGCGGCACGGACCGCAGAAGGCGGTGGAGAACTGCACCACGGTGAGGTCGGCGTCCCCGGGGCGGACGCCGAGCCCCGCCAGGACGGCGAGCGTCGTGTCGTCCCTGATGTCGCCCACGTCTCACCCAACCGGCCTGCCGCGCGGGGCATTCCGCGGCAGGCCATCCGCCGGGCTCAGCCGCGGAGCACCGTGCCGGTCGCCTCGACGGCCACGTGCACCCCGTCCGGTGCGGCACGGACCCCGGTGAGCTGGAGCCCGAAGGGCAGCGCCGGGACGGGGTAGCGGAAGTCGAGCAGGTCCGCCGCCCGGTCCACCACGGCGTCCGGGACGTCGACCCCCGCGGCGGCGGCCTCGTCGACGTCGACCACCAGGTCCTGGCCGGCCAGGCCCACCGTGCCGGCCGCGGTCAGCGGGAAGTCGCGGCCCAGCACCTGCACGGTGCGGGTCACCCGCACGCCGCCGCCCTCGGGGGCCAGGGTGGTCCCGCCGGGCAGCTGGGCGGCCAGCAGCGCGTAGGACAGCGTGGCCGCCCCGTCGATCCGGTCGACCGGCACCTCCTGCACCGACCCGGAGAGGGCGTCGGCGAGGGGCAGCTGCACCCCGCGCAACGACACGTCGGCCGTCGTCCCGGCCGGCTGGCCGAGCTGCTCGGCGGTGAGCGACACCCGCACCTCGTCGTAGCGGCCGCGCAGGGCCTGGGTGAGGAACGGGAAGCCGGTGATGTCGACGCTGGGCGGGCCGGCCAGGCCGCCGCGCTGGGCGACCTGCGCGGCCACCCGTTCCTCGGCGATGCCCTCCCCCACCCGGTCGGCCACCACCGCGGCGCCGAGCAGCAGCACGACCAGGACCAGGAGTGCCTTCATCGCCGCGACCGTCAGGTGCCGGCGTAGAGGGCCAGCGCGTAGGCCGCCGGCGCCGCGGCCGCGAGCGGCAGCACCGCCTGGACCACCGCCAGCGCCCAGCGGCGCTGCGCGCGTTCGGACACGACGTAGGAGGCCCCGAGCCCGGTGAGTGCGGCCACCGCACCGAGCACCGTGCCGGACGCGATGGCGGTGAGCGCGTCGAGCAGGCTGCCGGCCCCCTGGCGGAGCACGGCGATCCCGATGCCGGCCAGCACGGCCAGCACCACGCCGAGCAGCCCGCGCGGCACCCCGTGGGCGATCTGCGGCCGGGGCAGCACCAGGTCGACGAGGTGGCCGACGACCAGCGCGCCCCCGACGACGAGCACGGCGGTCGTCGCGAGCTCCAGCCCGCCGTCCAGCCGGCCCACCGTCAGCAGCACGCTCAGCGCGCAGACCGAGCAGATCAGCAGCACCACCCCGGCCAGCGACGCGACCAGGTAGCGGCGGGGCGCCGGGCGGACCATCTGGTGCACCACGGCGGCGAGGAACGCCAGGCCGAGCACGACGAGCAGCGAGTCCAGCCGGGCCCGTCCGGGCAGCAGCAGCGCGGCGTCGGCGCCCGCCGCCGCCGCGAGCCCCAGCGCGAGCGAGCCGAGGAAGCCACGGATCCCGGTGGCGACGACCCACGCGGCGACCAGCGCGACCTGGACGGCGCCGACGGCGACGAGCAGCCCGGCCTGCTGCCCCAGGGCCGGCAGGCCCGCCAGCAGCGCCGTCGTGACCAGGACCGCGCCGACGGCGGGCAGGTGGTGGGCGCGGGGGGACAGTTCGTTCTCCAGCACGGCCGCGGTCACCGCCCGATGCTCGCAGAGCCCCGGGCCGGAGCCCAGGCGGCCGCGCCGGTCAGGGTGTGGACGTGCTCGCTCGGGATGTCGTGAGCGGCTGTCGAGACGGCCGGGACGGCGACGCCGGACGACCGCATGCCGCCACTCGCCCGGGCACGGAGGGTGCGCTGCGTCACGACACGGCCGAAACGGTGGTACATGTCCGCTATCCTGCAGTCTCTCGCTCGACAGCGTCGTCGACGGCCTCGTGAGGAGACGACATGCGACTCGTGCTCATGACCTCGGCGCGCCAGGCGACCACGGAGGTGCTGCCCGCCCTCGGGCTGCTCGCCCACCAGGTCCGCGTGGTGGCTCCGGAGCTGTCCAGCCTGCTCGACGGCGACGCCGGTGACGTCGTCCTGGTCGACGCCCGGCACGACCTGGTCTCCGCCCGCACCCTGTGCAGCCTGCTCGCCTCGACCGGTGTCGCCGCGTCCCTGGTCGCCGTCCTGTCCGAGGGCGGCCTCGTGGCGCTGTCGGCCGACTGGGGTGTCGACGACGTCGTCCTCGACACCGCCGGCCCGGCCGAGGTCGACGCCCGGCTGAAGTGGGCCACCGCCCGTCGGCTGGCCGCCGCCATCCCGGTCGACGGCGCCGACGGTGGCGTGACCACGGCCGGCGAGCTGGTCATCGACGAGCACAGCTACTCGGCGAAGCTGCGCGGTCGGCCGCTCGACCTCACCTACAAGGAGTTCGAGCTGCTCAAGTACCTCGCGCAGCACCCGGGCCGGGTCTTCTCCCGCGCCCAGTTGCTGCAGGAGATCTGGGGCTACGACTACTTCGGGGGCACCCGCACCGTCGACGTCCACGTCCGCCGACTGCGCGCCAAGCTGGGCATCGAGCACGAGGCGCTCATCGGCACCGTGCGCAACGTGGGCTACAAGCTCGACCAGCAGGTGGCCGACGCCGGCGCCGCCGCGGGTGCCGCCGAGACGTCGGCCCCGGCCGTCCCCTGAGCACCCAGCCCCCTCCCGCGGTCAGCGACTCGACCCGGCTGCCGGCCAACGAGATCGCCGAGGTCCGCGCCCTGCTCGCCGGCGCGGCGGCCGCCGACGGCGTCCGTCCGGTGTCGGAGGAGGGCGAGCTCAGGCTGCAGCACGGCGGTCCGGACGGCGGTCGCGACCTGACCGCCCGGGACACCGCTGGTGTCCTGCTGGGCTACGCGCGACTCGAGGTCGCCGCCGACGACGCCGAGGCCGAACTGGTGGTGCGCCCCGAGGCCCGTCGTCGCGGGGTGGGGACCGCACTGCTCTCCCGGGCGGAGGAGCTGGCCGGCGGCCGGCCGTTGCGGGTGTGGGCGCACGGAGCGCTCCCCGGGTCGGCCGAGCTGGCGACCGGGCGCGGGTACGTCCGGGCCCGGGTGCTGCTGCAGATGCGCCGCCCCCTCGACGGGATCGACCCCGATCCGCGGCCCGTCCTGCCTGCGGGCGTCACCGTCACGACCTTCCGCCCCGGCATCGACGAAGCCGCCTGGCTGGCGGTCAACGCCGCCGCGTTCGCCAGCCACCCCGAGCAGGGCCGCTGGACCCCCGAGGACCTGGCCCTGCGCGAGACCGAGCCGTGGTTCGACCCGGCCGGGTTCTTCCTCGCCTGGCGCGACGGGCCGAGCGGCCCCACGCTGCTCGGCTTCCACTGGACCAAGGTCCACCCGGCGGGCGGGTCGGACGACCAGCCGATCGGGGAGGTGTACGTGCTCGGCATCGACCCGTCGGCCCAGGGCACCGGGCTGGGCCGGGCCCTCACCGACCTGGGGCTGGCCCACCTGCGCCGGGCCGGGCTCTCGTCCGTGCTGCTCTACGTCGAGGAGGAGAACACCGCGGCGGTGACCCTCTACGAGCGCAGCGGTTTCACCCGCCACGCCGTCGACGTCTCCTGGCGGTCAGCCGGCTGACCGGCCCGGACGGCGCCGGGGTTCACGGGGCGCAGCAGGCGTCAGCGCCCTCGGGAGTGAGCGCAGCGAGCGTCGCCAGCGTCTTCACCGGGCCGGCGAGCGCCTCGCAGCACAGCGCGTAGACGTTGCTCCGCCCCCTGGGCGTACTGGTGACCAGCCCCTGCTCACGGAGCGGCGCGAGGTGGTGGCTGACCAGCGTCTGGCTCATCCCGGCGGCGTCGGTGAGCTCCCGGACGGTGTGCGGGCCCTCGGCCAGCAGCAGGAGCAGGTGCAGCCGGTGGGGATCGGCCAACGCCTTCAGCTGCGGAGCCAGCAGCCGAGCCCGATCGGCGGGGGAGGTGAGCTGATCGACGTCGAGCAGTCGCACGTCCAGGTCCTGGCGCATACCTCAACTCTTCCACACACATGCTGTTGACAACAGTGTGGACTGTTGATGAAGCTGGACGTCGACGCACGAGGACGGGACCCGGACATGAGCGCGTACGCGACGAACGACCTGCCGGTCGTGGTGATCGGGGCCGGGCCGGTGGGGCTGGCAGCCGCCGCCCACCTGCTCGAGCGCGGGCTCGAGCCG
>JAOPWO010000127.1 GCA_025965635.1 Modestobacter sp.
GTCCGGCTGGCCGGCACCAGGAACCGCACGTCGGCCGAGGGCACGACCGGCTCCACCGGCACGGCGCGGGTCGAGGCCGGGGCGCCCGGTCCCTCGGCCGCGCGGTTGCGGGCGGCACGCTCGACGGCGACCCGCACCCGGGCCACCAGCTCGGCGGCCCGGAAGGGCTTGGCGAGGTAGTCGTCGGCGCCGGCGTCGAAGCCCTCGACCGCCGCCTCCTGCCCGGCCCGGGCGGTGAGCATGACGACCTGCACGGCGCGGGTCGCCGGGTCGGCCCGCAGTCGGCGCAGCAGCTCGAACCCGTCGACCCGGGGCATCATCACGTCGGCCACCACGACGTCGGGCACCTGCGCGGTCACGCTCTCCAGCGCCTCCGCGCCGTTGGCCACCGCCCGCACGGTGCAGGTGTGCGACAGCAGCCGGGCCACGTAGCCGCGCATGTCGGCGTTGTCGTCCACGACGAGCACGGTGGGCGCACCCGGCACCGGGGCCGGGTCGTCCTGCACCGCCACGTCGGTCTCCCAGGCGTCGCCGGTGCCGTGGGCCGCGGCGGACGGCGCGGCCGGCTGGGTGGCGGGAGCGTCGGGCCGGCCGAAGGGGACGGTCACGGTGAACGTGCTGCCGCGGCCGGGCACGCTCGACACCGACACCGTACCGCCGTGCAGCGCCACCAGCTCGCGCACCAGGGCCAGGCCTATCCCGGTGCCCTCCCGGTTGCGGGCGGCCGAGCCGGGGACCCGGTGGAAGCGCTCGAAGACCCGGGGAAGCTCCTCGGCCGGGATGCCCACGCCGGTGTCGGTGACGATCAGGACGACGTCGTCCCCGACCGCGCGCACGCTGACGGCGATGCTCCCCACGAAGGTGTACTTCACCGCGTTGGAGAGCAGGTTCACGACGACCTTCTCCCACAGCCGCGGGTCGACGTACGACGGGCGCCCCAGCGGCGGGCAGTCGACGGTGAGCTGCAGCCCGGCGCGCTCGGCGGCGGCCCGGAGCACCCCGGCGAGCTCCGCGGTGAAGGCGGCGACGTCGGTGTCCACCCGGACGGCGGTGGCCCGACCGGCCTCGATGGTGGCGAAGTCCATCAGGTCGTTGACCAGCTGCTGCAGCCGCTGGCCGTTGCGCATGGCGAGGGTCAGCTGCTCGCGGGCGGCGGCGGCCAGCGGCTCCGCGGGGTCGTCGAGCACGTCGCTGATCGGCCCCAGCAGCAGCGTGAGCGGGGTGCGCAGCTCGTGGCTGACGTCGGAGAAGAACGTCGTCCGCGCCCGGTCCAGCGCGGCCAGCGACTCCGCCCGCAGCCGTTCGGCCTCGAACGCCCGGGCGTTGGTCAGCGCATCCGAGAACTGGGCGGCCAGCAGCTCGTGGAACGCCCGGTGCGCCTCGTCGAGGGCACGGTTGGGGCTGACCGCGGCCAGCAGCACCCCGATCGGCTCGTCGCCGGTCGTGAACGGCAGGACGACGGCGTCGCGGACGACGTCCTGCCAGAACCCGCCGCGCACCCCCAGGGAGGTGACGTCGCGCGGCAGCTCGTCGGCGGAGTCGCACACGGCCGGCAGGGCGTCGGCGGGGAGGCCGACGGTCTGCACCCGGTGCAGCCGCCCGTCGTCGTCGTCGAGCAGGTAGACCGCGGCGAACGGCACGTCCAGGGTGTCGGTGGCCAGTGCGCCGCCCAGCGCGGCCACCACCGCGTGCTCGTGGCCCAGCCGGGCACCGGCGGTCGAGAGGTCGTGGAGCAGCTGCTGGCGGCGCTCGCCGAGCACCTCGGCGGTGACCTCGGTGCACACCCCGTACATGCCGGCGACCGTGCCGTCGTCGCCGAACGCGGGCGCGTGCGAGACCGTGAAGTAGGTCTCCTCGCGGTACCCGGCGCGCTCGAGCAGCAGCGGCAGCCGCGGCAGCCAGGAGGCCTCCCGGGTGGCCATGGCGTGCTCGACCGGGCCCGCGAGCGCCGCCCAGCCCCCGGCCGGGGTGTCCCGGATGTCCGCGCCGATCGCCGGGTGCTCGGCGCCGATGATCGGCGCGTAGCCGTCGTTGTAGAACTGCACGTACTCCGGGCCCCAGGTCAGCACCATGGGGGACCGGGACGCCAGCACCGTGCGGATGGCGAGGCGGAGGCCGGCCGGCCAGGAGGACACCGGACCGACGGGGGTGGCCGACCAGTCGATCTCGGCCATCAGCCGGCCGCACTCGCCTCCGCCGGTGAAGAGGGTGGCGTCCGCGCCCGGGGGGAGGTCGGGGGCCACACACACCTCCTGCCGGGAGACCAGGGGAACGGGACCGCCCTGGCTCGGCGCTGAGGCGCAGGACCCGGTGCGCCGCCGGGGGCCCACTCGTCCGTGCAAGGTACCGGCCGCTCCTGGGCAGGGTGCGGAAGGCCGCGTGGCCGCGTCCCGCGGCGGCGGCTTGGATGGGGGTAGTGCCGCCGGGGGAGTCCCGGCGCCCGATCGAGGAGCCATCCGTGGCAGAGCTGACCCGTCCCGACGTCGAACCCCCCACCGGCCCGGCGCCCGCCGACCTCGTCGTCGAGGACCTCGTGGTGGGTGAGGGTCCCGAGGCCACCCGCCGCAGCCTGGTGCGGGCGCACTACGTCGGGGTGACGCACGACGGCGGCGAGCAGTTCGACGCCTCCTGGGACCGCGGCGAGCCGCTGGAGTTCCAGCTCGGCGTGGGCATGGTCATCCAGGGCTGGGACGAGGGCATCGAGGGCATGAAGGTCGGCGGCCGTCGCCGGCTGACCATCCCCGCGCACAAGGCCTACGGCGAGCGTGGTGCCGGCGGCATCATCAAGCCCGGCGCGACGCTGGTGTTCGTGGTCGACCTGGTGGGCGTGCGCTGATCCCCGGGCGGAGGCGCGGGGGGCAGGGAATGCGCGCTCCCCACGCCTCCGTTGGGCCGGGCATGCAGGTCGAGGTGTGGTCCGACGTCGTGTGCCCGTGGTGCTACATCGGCAAGCGCAAGCTGGAGGCGGCGCTCTCCCGCTTCGCGCACGCCGACCAGGTGGAGGTGGTCTGGCGGTCCTTCCAGCTCGACCCCAGCATCCCCGAGGGGCACACCGAGCCCACCCTCCCGGCGCTCGCGGCCAAGTACGGCCGCAGCGTGACGGAGATGGCGCAGATGCAGCGCCGGGTCGAGGAGGTGGCCGCCGGTGAGGGGCTGCGCTACCACCTGGCCGAAGGCGTCAGCGGCAACACCCTGCTCGCCCACCAGCTCATCCACCTCGCCGCCGGGCACGACCTGGGCGGGGCGATGAAGGAGCGGCTGCTGCACGCGCACTTCGAGGAGCAGCGCTCGGTCTTCGAGGTCGACCCGCTGGTGTCGCTGGCGCTGGAGGTCGGGCTGGACGCCGACGAGGCGCGCGCCGCGCTCACCGACGGGCGGCACCTGGCGGCCGTCCACGAGGACATCGCCACCGCCCGGGCGCTCGGGGCGACCGGCGTGCCGTTCTTCGTCGTCGACCGCACCTACGGCGCGTCCGGGGCGCAGCCGGCCGAGGTGCTGCTGGAGCTGCTGGAGCGGGCCTGGGCCGAGAGCCACCCGCTGCTGACCGTGCCCGCCGCCGAGGGGTGCACCGACGACTCCTGTTCCGTCTAGGCCAGCAGCTTCGGGACCTTCCGCAGCGCGGCCTCGGCGTCGGCGGCCAGCCGGCGGACGACGTCGGTGGCCGACTCCTCGCCGGTGACCAGCCCGATCGACTCCCCGGCGTAGACCGGGGAGTGCTCGAGGTCGCCGTCCCGGCGGGCGGCGAGCACCTGCTCGGCCGCCGCGGTGTCGCCGCGGAGCTCGTCCTCCCGGCCGTGCCAGGTCTCGGTGAACTCGTTGACCAGGGCGCGGCCGGGCCAGCGCTCGGGCCAGGCCAGGCCCTGGGCGATGTCGAACGCCCGGGTCAGCACGGTGCGGTCGCCGCTCGCGGCCCGGACCCGGTCGCGGGCGGCCGGGGAGTTCAGCCCCTCGGGGCAGGCCAGCAGCGGCGTGCCGATCCACCCGCCGGCCGCCCCGGCGACCAGGACGGCGGCCAGACCGGCGCCCGTGGCGATCCCGCCCGCCGCCAGCACCGGCCGGTCGGTGGCGGCCAGCACCTCCTGCAGCAGCGGCAGGGTGGCCCGCAGGCCGGTGTGGCCGCCGGCCTCGGTGCCCTGCGCGATGATCACGTCGACCCCGGCGTCGTGTGCCCGGTCGACGTCGGCCCGGGTGTTGACCGCGCTCGCGACGGCGATGCCCTCGTCGTGCAGCGGCCCGACGAAGGGGCCCGGATCGCCGAAGGACACCGACACCAGGGCCGGTCGCGCCGCGATGGTCGCCGTCAGCTGCTCGGGACGGTCGGCCAGCACCCAGGCCATCAGGCCGATCCCGAAGGAGACGTCGGATTCCTCCGGCAGTCGGGCCTGCTCGGTGATCCAGCCCGGCTCGGTGGCGTTGCCGACGCCGATCATCCCGAGGCCGCCGCCGAGTGAGACCGCGCGGGCGAGCGCACCGCCGGCGACGCCGGCCATCGGTGCGCCGAACACCGGGGCGTCCAGGTCGAACCACCGGGTGAGCGGCGTTGTGATCATGGAGCCATCGTGCTCCGCCGAGCTCAGCGGCGCACGACGTCGGCGGTGACGGCGACCAACCGGCGGCGCGGTTCCTCGAGGCGCCCGGTGCGCGCAGTCCAGGTCGGCGCCGGATGCAGGTGCCGACCGTGTTGCCTCCCGCCCGCCCACCCGGCGGGGCCGTGAACGGCGGGACGGCCGCGGCCGAACTGCGCACGTGGCAGCGCAGGCACATCACGGAGCGGCGACCGGACATCCCGGTGTCGGCCGCCCGCAGGGCGCTGCCGACGACGCCGTCGGCCTGCTCGGGCACCAGGTGGCCGCGCCGCTCGGCCCTGTCATCGCGCCAGCCGAGCACGTCCGACGCGGGCCGGTCGAGGTCCCCGGGGTCCCGGGGTGGCCTCATCGCCACCGCCTCGCTGTGCGGCGAGTCGACCAGCGAGCGGCGGATGGTCGACTCGGTCAGGGCGTGCACGTCTCCTCCCGTGACCGGGTGGCGGGCGATGGTCACCCGGCGGGCGGCGCCACCGGATTCGGACGCGCACGTGAGCCCCGACCGGGCGGGCCGGGGCTCACGTGTGCAGCCGGTGCCTCAGCCGGTCGCCGGACCGCCGTGCTCGGTCCCGGACAGCTTCTTCAGGAGCTCGTGACAGCGCGCCGCGCGCTCGGAGTCCTGCTGCATCACCTCGCGGAAGAACGCGGCGACGTCGTCCAGGCCGGCGTTCTCGGCGTCCCTGACGTACTGGCCGTAGTCGTGGCCGGCCTTCAGCGAGTGGTACTGCACGGAGATCAGGTCGAACGTGACGTCGGCGAAGCCGGTCTCACCGGTGGCCATCGGGCACTCCTCTCTGACGGGTCGCCCGGGGCCCGGCGCGGCCGCGGGCGGCAATCGGATACCCGCCCCGCCCGGTGGGACACGTGCTCAGCCGCTCGGTCAGCCTCCGGCGACGCCGCCGGTCACGTCGCCGCCGGTGAGGTCGCCGGGAGCGGCGTCCCCGGGTGCCATCGGGTCGCCGGGGAGCAGGGCACCGGTGCCGTCGGCGGGCGCGTCGCCGGTCGTCCCGCCGGCCGCGCCGTCGTCGGCCAGCTCGTCCTCGCCGGTGCTGGTCGGGTCGTCCTCCGTGGACGCGAGGTCCTCGCCCTCGGCGACGGCACCGGGGTCCGCCTGCAGCGTGCGGGGGTCGTTCAGGGGGTCCGGGACGTCGGGGTCGGTGACGGTCATGGCGCACGGGTTCCCGCCGGCCCGCCCGCCCAACCGCGTTCGCCGTAACCGGACAGGTGCGCAAGTCATCTGTGAGCGGCTCGGCGGACTTCCGGATCGCTGGACCTCGCCGACCACGTCGCCGGCACCGGGACGAGTGCGAGGGGGGGCAGACCGGCAGGCCACGGCCGGCCGACGGGAACGCGTTCTTCGCCGGGGTCGGTGCCGCATACCCGGAGTGACCGCTCGCGGGGGCGGGGTCGCGGCCGACACTGACGGGCGATGTACGTCACACTGCGGGTAGACGTCATATACGTAACACTTTGGGGTGCATCGAGGGCACAGCCACCTCGGTAGCCTGACCCGATCCCCCGGTCCCAACGACGCGGCCGGGGCGATCGACCAGCCAGCAGCAGCGCCGGTGAGAGCTCGCACCCGGCTACCCACAGGATGGAGACGCCGTGACTTCCGTGGCGGTTCAAGGCCTCGACAACGCCCCGACGACACACGCCCGCCTCCTCGCCTGGGTGCGGGAGATGGCCGAGCTGGCGACCCCGGACCGGGTGGTGTGGGTGGACGGCAGTGACGAGGAGTGGGAGCGCCTCACCCAGCGGCTCGTCGACGCCGGCACGTTCAAGCGGCTGGACAGGAAGCCCAACTCCTTCTGGTGCGCCTCCGACCCCAGTGACGTCGCCCGGGTCGAGGACCGCACCTACATCTGTTCGGTCGACGAGGCCGACGCCGGGCCGACCAACAACTGGATGGACCCGGCCGAGATGCACTCGGTCATGAACGAGCTGTACCGCGGCTGCATGCGCGGCCGGACGATGTACGTCATCCCGTTCTGCATGGGCCCCGTCGAGGCCGAGAACCCGATGTTCGGCGTCGAGCTCACCGACTCCGAGTACGTCGTCGTCTCGATGCGCGTCATGGCCCGCATCGGCAGCCACGTCCTCGACGCCCTCGGCGAGGACCGCCCGTTCGTGCCGGCGATGCACTCCGTCGGGGCCCCGCTCGAGCCCGGCCAGGCCGACGTGCCGTGGCCCTGCAGCGACACGAAGTACATCGTCCAGTTCCCGGAGGAGCGGACCATCTGGTCCTACGGGTCGGGCTATGGCGGCAACGCGCTGCTGGGCAAGAAGTGCTACTCGCTGCGCATCGCCTCGGTCATGGCGCGCGACGAGGGCTGGCTCGCCGAGCACATGCTGATCCTCAAGCTCACCAGCCCGCAGCAGAAGACCTACTACGTCGCGGCCGCCTTCCCGTCGGCGTGCGGCAAGACGAACCTGGCGATGCTCGAGCCGACCATCCCGGGCTGGAAGGTCGAGACCCTCGGTGACGACATCGCCTGGATGCGCTTCGGTGAGGACGGCCGGCTGTACGCGCTGAACCCCGAGTTCGGCCTGTTCGGCGTCGCCCCGGGCACCGGGTACGACACCAACCCGAACGCCATGCGCACGATCGAGCAGGGCAACTCGGTCTTCACCAACGTCGCCCTGACCGACGACGGCGACATCTGGTGGGAGGGGATGACCGACGAGCCGCCGGCGCACCTCACCGACTGGAAGGGCCGCGACTGGACGCCGGAGAGCGACGAGCCCTCCAGCCACCCGAACAGCCGCTTCTGCACCCCGATCACCCAGTGCCCCATCCTGGCCCCGGAGTACGACGACCCGAGGGGCGTGCCGATCTCGGCGATCCTCTTCGGTGGCCGCCGCAAGACCACGATCCCGCTGGTCACCGAGGCCCGGGACTGGAACCACGGCGTGTTCATGGGCGCGACGCTCTCCTCGGAGACCACCGCCGCAGCCACCGGTGCGGTCGGCGTCGTCCGCCGCGACCCCTTCGCCATGCTGCCGTTCATCGGCTACAACGCCGGCGACTACTTCAAGCACTGGGTGGAGACGGGCAAGGCCCACGACTCCAGCAAGCTGCCGCGGATCTTCTACGTGAACTGGTTCCGCCGCGACTCCGACGGCGGCTTCCTGTGGCCGGGCTTCGGCGAGAACAGCCGCGTGCTCAAGTGGGTCATCGAGCGGCTCGAGGGCACCGCGGCCGCGGAGGAGACCCCGATCGGGCACGTGCCGACGGCGGACTCCCTGGACGTCTCGGGTCTGGACATGACCCCCGACCAGATCCGGCAGGCACTCGCCGTCGACAAGGACGAGTGGCAGGAGGAGATCCCGCAGATCACCGAGTGGTTCGAGAAGTTCGGTGACAAGCTGCCCAGCACGATGTGGGACGAACTCGAGATCCTCAAGAGCCGCCTCTCCTGACGGGGGAAATGCCGGGCCCAGGACAGCGTCGTCCTGGGCCCTCGGCGTTCCGGTCGGTTAGCGTGACGGAAGTTCCTGTCCCCGCTGACGGAGGCCCCGGGCCCGTGGCCAATCCCTACCTGCAGGTCCTGCGGACCCCGCACGCCTGGCCGATGGTGCTGGCCGCCTTCATCGGCCGGCTCCCGCTGTCGATGGTGGGCCTGGGCTGCGTTCTGCTGGTCGCCTCCGAGACGGGCTCCTACGGCCTCGGCGGGGCCGTCGCCGCCGCCGGTGCGGTGACCACCGCGCTGGCCGGTCCCGTGCTCGGGCGCTGGGCCGACAGCCACGGCCAGCGGCGGGTGCTGCTGCCGGTCCTCGGGGTCTTCGTCGTCGCCGGGGTCACCTTCCTGTTCGCGGTGAAGGACGACTGGCCGCTCGTGATCGTCTTCGCCTCCGCCGGGCTGGCCGGGGCCTGCATCCCGCCGGTGTCGTCGATGATCCGGGTCCGGTGGACCCACCTGCTGCGGGGCAGCCCCCGCCTGCCGACGGCGCTGGCGATGGAATCGGTGGTCGACGAGTTCGTCTTCATCGTCGGCCCGGTACTGGTGACCTTCCTGTCCACGACCGGCCACGCCACCAGCGGCGTGGTCACCGCCTTCACGCTGGCCGCCGTGGGAGCGCTGCTGTTCGCCGCCCAGCGCCGCACCGAGCCCCCGCCCACCGAGCACGAGCATCGCAACGGGCCCTCGGCCATGCGGACCCCGGGCCTGCGGGTGCTGTTCGTGGTCGGTGCCGCGGTCGGCGCCATCCTCGGCACCCTGGAGATCGCCCTGGTGGCGTTCGCCGACGCCGCGGACGCGAAGCCGATGTCGGGCGTGCTCATCGCCGGCCTGGCGGTCGGCTCGATGGCGAGCGGGATCGGCTGGGGCATCATGCACTGGCGGCTGCCCCTGCGGCACCGGCTGGCCGGCGTCCTCGTCCTGCTGACCGTGCTGAGCATCCCGCTCACGCTGGTCCGCGACATCTGGCTGATGGTGCCGTTCGTCGTCCTGGCCGGGATCTCGCTGTCGCCGTCCCTGATCAGCTCGTTCACCCTGGCCGAGCTGCTCGTTCCGCGCTCGGCGGTGACCGAGGCCTTCACCTGGATCGGCACGGCGCTCGGTCTCGGCGTCGCGATCGGCGCCTCGGCCGCCGGGAAGATCGTCGACGTGTGGGGCGCCAACGCGGCCTTCCTCGTCGCCACCGTGGCCGCCGCCATCGCCGCGGTCGTGGTCGCGCTGTGCCAGCGGGTGCTGCACGTCCCGGCCGAGCAGGAGGCCGCGGCGCAGCTCATCCCCTGATCGATAAGACTACTAAGTCGATCGTATTTGACGGGATAGCTGTTCCGATGGTTGAGTACCGCCATGCCTCACGCGCTCGCCCTGCACCGCCGGTCCGCGGTGGACCTGGTCCGGGTGGCCAGCGCGCTGTGTCCGGGCAGCTGACGCCCCCGCCCCTGACACCCCCGGCCGCGCCGAGTCGCGGCTGACACCCCCGAGGACCTCCGATGACCGCAACGCTCCTGCCCACCACCGCGCCCCCGGCCCCCGCTCCGGCCCTCGCCCCCACGACCGTCGGGAACCCGCAGCCGACGGCTGCGCCCCGCCAGTCGACCGGCAACGCCGCGATCGCCATCTCCCTCGCCCTGCGTCCCGACCTGTGGCGGCCGCTGGTCCGCTACCAGGAGGAGACCCGCTGGGCCCGGTTGCTCGACCCCGCACCGGTGGCCGACGTCCTCGATCCCCACCTGCACGACGACCTGGCCGCGGCCGAGGTGTGGCTGCTCTCCTGGGTGCCCGGACAGGCGACCGCGCTGCACGACCACGGCCCCTCGGCGGGTGCCTTCGCCGTCGCCCGGGGAGTGCTGTCGGAACGGGTGGTGGGTGCGGG
>JAOPWO010000145.1 GCA_025965635.1 Modestobacter sp.
GCGGGCGAGCCGCCACCCGGTGGCGGCGAGCGCCGCGATCACCACGACCGGCGCCAGCACCACCAGCAGGCCGGTGACGGCGGCGGCGGCCAGACCGACCAGCAGGGCCCCCGGCGTGGTGGCGACCGCGGTCGCGAGGGTGCGGCCCAGGTGCGGGTGCCGGCCCTCGAGGTGGTCGCGGACGAGCAGCGCGATCGCGCTGACCGTGGTCGTCAGGGCGACCGACGCGACCAGCAGCACCGCGCCCACCGTGCCCACGGCCAGACCGAGCGCGGCGGACGGGCTGCGGGTGGGGTCGAGGGTGACGTGGTCGTGGGCGAGGGCGAGCACGCCCCCGCCGAGCAGCAGCAGGAGTGCCCCTCCCACGCCGAGCGCCACGGCGACGCGGCAGCTCAGCGCCCACGCGCGGCGGGATCCCCCGTGGTTCTCCTGGACATCCCGATCCGCCTTCACTCCATCGCCATCGGCCGCACGGGCCGGACCTTGAGCCCGTCAGCAGAAGTTGATCATCCGCCGTGCTCCGCGGAAGCACATGTCGACATCCCCCGACGCCCTGCGGCGCCGTCGGGGGCGGGGCATCAGCGCTCGGCGGTGCGGTGGATCGGCCCCCCGGTCCCGGTCAGCCGCTCACCGCTGCCTCCCCAGCGCCCGGCGATGATCTCGGCGGCGATGGAGATCGCGGTCTCCTCCGGGGTGCGGGCGCCCAGGTCCAGCCCGATCGGTGAGGACAGCCGGTCGAGCTCGTCCGGCTCGAGGCCGGCTTCCTGCAGCCGGTCCAGCCGCTCCTCGTGGGTGCGCCGGCTGCCCATCGCCCCGATGTAGGCCACCGGCAGCCGCAACGCGACCTCCAGCAGCGGGACGTCGAACTTCGGGTCGTGGGTGAGCACGCACAGCACGGTGCGCTCGTCGATCCGGCCGCCGTCCGCCTCGGCCTGCAGGTAGCGGTGCGGCCACTCGACGATCACCTCGTGCGCGTCGGGGAACCGGCGGGCGGTGGCGAACACCGGCCGGGCGTCGCACACGGTCACCCGGTAGCCGAGGAACGAGCCCACCCGGGCCACCGCAGCAGCGAAGTCGATGGCACCGAACACGACCATCCGGGCCGGCGGGGCGAAGGAGGAGACGAACAGCGTCAGGTCGTCGCCGCGGCGCTCGCCGTCGTGCCCGTAGGTGAGCGTCGCCGTCCGGCCGGCGGCCAGCATGCCGCGCGCGTCGGCGGCGACGGCGTCGTCCAGCCGCTGCAGGCCCAGCGTGCCCGAGGCGCGGTCCGGCCACAGCACCAGCCGCCTGCCCAGCCGGTCGTCGGGGCCCTTCACGCAGGTGACGACCGCGACCGGCTCGTGGACGGTGACCGACTCGGCGATCTCGCCGAGCTCGGGGAACGAGTCGCGGTTCACCGACTCGACGTAGACGTCGAGGATCCCGCCGCAGGTCAGTCCCACGGCGAAGGCGTCGTCGTCGCTGACCCCGTACCGCTGCAGGGTCGGCTCGCCGGTCTCGACGACGTCCTTGGCCTCCTCGTAGACCGCGCCCTCGACGCAGCCGCCGGACACGCTGCCCACCGCGGTCCCGTCCGGCCCGACCAGCATCGAGGCTCCCGGCGGGCGGGGCGCGGAGCGCCAGGTGCCCACCACGGTGCCCACCCCGACGGTCGCGCCGGCCTGCCACCACCCGACCAGGTCGTCCAGCACCTCACGCATCGCAGTCCCTCTCCTCGGACGGAGTGCCAGGACGCAGGAAAACTGCGCACCCGCACTCCACCACCACCTCACGCGCGAGTTATGACTCCCGCGAGCTGTTCGAACGCGGCCAGGCTGTGCCCGGCGACGAAGTGGTCGACCGAGGGCAGCGCGGCCTGCATCCCCCCGGTCAACGGCTCGTAGCCCACCCGCCCCTTGTGCGGGTTGACCCACACCACCGCGTGCGCGAGCCGCTGCAGCCGGCCCATCTGCTCGGCGAGGAGATCGGTGCCGCCACGTTCCCAGCCGTCGCTGCAGATGACGACGACGGCGCCCCGGGCCGTGCCGCGCTGACCCCAGCGGTCCAGGAACGCCTTAAGCACCTCCCCGATCCGGGTGACGCCGGACCAGTCCGGGATGGCCGAACCGCTCGCGGCCATCGCCTAGTCCGGGTCGCGCAGCCGCAGCTCGCGGGTGACCCGGGTCAGCCGGGTGCCGATGGTGAACACCTCGGTGCTCGTCGGCCGGGCGCGGACGGCGGCATGCGCGAAGCGCAGCAGCGCGTCGGCGTAGGGGCTCATCGACCCCGAGACGTCCACCAGCAGCACGACCCGCCGGGGCCGGGGCCGCGCCCGGTGGTACGCCAGCCGGCTGACCTCGCCACCGGAACTCAGCGCCCGCCGCACGGTGCGGGCGGCGTGCACGGAGCCGTGCGGCCCGGGCCGCCGGCGCCGCGAGGGACGCATCGGAACGGCGGGCACCAGCAGCGCGAACAGCCGGCGGAGCTGCTCGCGCTCGGCGGTGGTCAGCTCGCCGACGTCGCGGTGCCGCAGCACCTCGTCGCCGCTGGCCTTCGTGGCCAGGTCCGCCGGCTCACCGCCGTCGTCGCCGCCCTCGGTGGTCTGCACCGGGGCGCTCTGCACGATCCGCTCCCGCTCCGGCCCGCTGCTGGCCCGCATCCGCGGTGCCTCACCGGCGAAGAAGGCGGCGAAGGCGGCGTCGTAGCGGTCGAGGTCGTCGGGGCCGCCGCACAGGGTCAACCGGCCGGCCCAGTAGACGGCCGACGGGTCGAGGACGTCGAGGTGCGCGATCGCGGCGATCATCGCCTCGACCCGGTCCGGCGAGGCGGTCACCCCGGCGTGCCGCAGCGTCCGGGCGAAGCCGAGCACGGTGTCGACGACGTCCCGCGCGACCCGGGTCGCCGTCCCGTTGCCGTCAGCCGCCACCGAACAGCGCCCCCCGGGCCATCGAGTGCACCCGCTCGGTGTCCTCCCGGTACTTGAGCACGGCGCCGAGCGTGCGGGCGGCGGTGTCCGGGTCGAGCTCGCGGGCGCCGAGCGCGTGCAGGGCGCTGGCCCAGTCCATCGCCTCGGCCACACCGGGCGGCTTGAGCAGGTCGAGGCCGCGCAGCTGCGCCGTCGCCCGGGCCACCTGGCGGGCCAGCTGCTCGGTGACCTGCGGCAGCCGGCGGCGCAGGATGGCCACCTCCCGGTCGAAGCCGGGGTGCTCCAGGTAGTGGTAGAGGCAGCGGCGCTTGAGCGCGTCGTGCACCTCGCGGGTCCGGTTGGAGGTGAGGACGACGAGGGGCGGGGTCTCCGCCCGCACCGTGCCCAGCTCGGGGATCGAGATGGTGAAGTCGCTCAGCACCTCGAGCAGGAACGCCTCGAACTCGTCGTCGGCCCGGTCCACCTCGTCGACCAGCAGCACCGACGGGGAGTCCTCCAGGGCCTGCAGCAGCGGGCGGGCCAGCAGGAACCGGCGGTCGTAGAGGGATGCCTCCAGCGCGGCGGTGTCCGAGCCCTCGTGCGCGGCCTCGGTGGCGCGCAGGTGCAGCAGCTGACGGCCGAAGTCCCAGTCGTAGAGCGCCTGGCTGGCCTCCAGCCCCTCGTAGCACTGCAGCCGGTACAGCGGGCGACCGGTGACCTCGGCCAGCGCACGGGCCAGCGCGGTCTTGCCGACGCCGGCCTCGCCCTCGAGGAACAGCGGGCGGTGCATGACCAGAGCCAGGTAGGCCGCCGTCGCGAGGCCCTCGTCCGGCAGGTACCCGGAGGCCTCCAGCGCGGCGGCGAGTGCGCCGGGATCGGCGGGGAGGTCCGGCCGCGGCGCGGTGCTGGTGGGCTCGCTCACAACCGCAGCATCCCACCCCTTCGCGCCGCGTGTCGGCGGGCGGTGGTCCGCACGCCATGGTGCGCCGAGCCGGGACCGCGTGGGCGAGGATGGCGCCATGCCGACCGGAGCTCCCTCCCCGACCGACGAGCTGGCGCTCGGCGACGACCTGCGGGCCTTCGTCGACGCCTCGCCCTCGCCCTCGCACGCCGGGGCCGAGCTGGCCCGGCGGCTGACGGTGGCCGGCTTCACCGAGCTGGCCGAGATCGACCACTGGGAGCTCTCCCCGGGTGCCGAGCACTTCGTGGTGCGCCGCGGCGGCAGCGTGATCGCCTTCCGGGTCGGCACCGCGCCGCTCGCCGAGGCCGGGTTGCGGCTGGTCGGGGCGCACACCGACTCGCCCACGTTCAAGGTCCGCCCGAACAACGACGTCCGGCAGGCCGGCTACCGGCTGGTCGGCGTCGAGCCCTACGGCGGCGGCCTGTGGCACACCTGGCTGGACCGCGAGCTGACCGTCGCCGGCCGGCTCGCGCTGCGCGGTGGCAGGACGACGCTGGTCCGGCTGCCCGGCGCCCCGCTGCGGCTGCCGTCGCTCGCGATCCACCTCGACCGCAGCCTCCGCGACGGACTCACGCTGGATGCCCAGCGCCACCTCGTGCCGGTCTGGGACCGCGACCTCGGCAGCGAGCCCGGCCTCCTCCAGGCGGTCG